>NZ_NCKP01000016.1:0-1835 GCF_002282795.1 Thiomonas sp. 13-64-67 | reverse complement strand
CGCCCCGAAGTGAATCAGGGCGTGCATGGCTGGGGCGGCATCGTGCTGCACGATGTGATCAACCAGACCTTTGCGCACAAAGCGGTGGAGAAGGGCGCAGACGGTCTCATTCTGGTGGCGGCCGGCGCCGGCGGACACGCGGGCACGCAATCGCCTTTTGCACTGGTGCAGGAAACCCGGCGCTGGTTCGACGGGCCGGTTGTGCTTTCTGGCGCCATTGCCCGTGGCGACTCGGTGCTTGCCGCGCAGGCCATTGGGGCCGATCTGGCCTATATCGGCAGCGCCTTCATCGCCACCGACGAGGCGCGCGCCGCCGAGGGCTACAAGCAGATGATCGTGGACAGCAGCGCGCAAGACATCGTGTACTCCAGCCTGTTCACCGGCGTGCACGGCAACTACCTGCGCGGCTCGATTGCCGCCGCCGGGCTCGATCCCGACCATCTGCCCGAGGGCGATCCGAGCAAGATGGATTTCGCCGCCGCCATCGGCGGGGCCAAAGCCTGGAAAGACATCTGGGGCTGCGGCCAGGGCATAGGGGCCGTGGGCCGGGTACAGCCCGCCGCAGACCTGGTGACGCAACTGCAGCGGGAATACGAAGCCGCGAAAACTCGGATGTGCGGCCGCTGACGCTCCGACAGCTCGCCTATAGTGGTGTAGTCCGAAGCACGAATCTGGAGACACCCCATGCGTGCACATCATCATCGCCCGCAGGCTCAACCTGAGGCGCCTTCACCCCCCAGCGCCGCGCAACTCGCTGGAGCGCGCACGTTTGCCGAGTTTTATCCGCTGTATCTGGCGGAACACCGGCTGCCGCTCACCCGCAGACTGCATTTCGTCGGCTCGACCCTGG
Source organism: Thiomonas sp. 13-64-67 (assembly GCF_002282795.1). Lineage (NCBI taxonomy): Bacteria > Pseudomonadati > Pseudomonadota > Betaproteobacteria > Burkholderiales > Thiomonas > Thiomonas sp. 13-64-67. The sequence goes on along the minus strand of NZ_NCKP01000016.1, from coordinate 985 downwards.
CGCTGATCTGCCTGTTTTTTCTCATTTTCACCGCCAATCCATGGTGGCTGCTCGCGGCCGTCATCTGCGGCTACGCTTTTGCCTGGGCGGCCCACTTTTTTGTCGAACACAACCGTCCGGCGACGTTCAAGCGCCCGCTGTTCAGTTTGATGGGCGACTGGGTGATGTGGTGGCAGATGCTGACGAACATAAAATAATTAGCCTAATCAACAGCTTACAGAACAAGCCCACACTAACACTGTGGGCTTTTTTTTGCCCTTTTGGGGGAACGATTCCCCCACAATTCCCCCAAGGTGCCCCATCATTCCCTAGGGCGCTCCCCCACGGTTCCCCCACGCCGGGCCTTCAGGCTTCCGGCGGTGGCGGATAGCCCAGCCGCTGGTAGGCGGCTTGCAAAGCTTCTTCCAGCGCCTCCTGCGCGGCCCGCCTGGCGTGGACGGTATCCGCCCCAGGGTGTCCAGGCGCTCCGGGGCGGTCTGCCAGCCCCAGGCGCTCCACCGTGCGGCGCAGCGCCCTCATCGCCGCCAGCCACGTCTTGCCCTCTGGTGTGGCCTCAAGCCACTTACAGTGGCGGGCGCCTTTGTGGCCGCCGCTGCCCAGGCCAGCCCCGGCCCTTCGGGCGGCTTGAATCGCATCGCCAGCCAGCAGTCGCGCTGCGCTGCGGGCGTCAGGTGGGGTCATCCATGGGTTGAGAAGTAACACCTCGCCTGGCACTGCCGGCGGGGTGGGGAATGGCAGCACGATCTGGATGGAGGTGCTGGGCATGCGCGGTGCTTGCTCGCCCGCCGATGCCTGTGCCGAATCTAACAACTCCTGCGCGGTCTGGTTTGACACCCAGCCCCGCTGCAGCGCGGCCTCGACCAAATCCCACCACTTGCGCGGCATCGGCGGCTCTGGCGCCATCCACCGCCGCCACCCTCGGCCAGTGCCATCTCCAATTTGCATCGCCCTTTCCAGAAGCCCAGTTCCAAGGCCGCTGCGCTGG
>NZ_NCKP01000098.1:0-4362 GCF_002282795.1 Thiomonas sp. 13-64-67 | reverse complement strand
CTTCGCGCTGATCACCGACAAGGCCATTCGCCGCGGCTCGTTCACCAGCGTCAAACAACTCGTGCAACGCATCGACCACTTCGTCGCCGCCCACAACATAAACTGCCGGCCATTCAAGTGGACTGCTACTGCCGACTCCATCCTCGAAAAGCTGCATCGACTTTGCTCACGTATCAGCGGGACAGGACACTAGCCGGTTGAAATAGATCACCCGCACACCGCCCCGCTTGCCCATTCCCTGCCGATACCAGCGCACCTTGCGGCAGCCGCCCGAGCCTGGGATCACATCACCAGCCAAGGGATTCGCTGCCAACCATGCGCAGAATTCGCCGCGCTCGTCTTCAGCCCAGATGCCCCTGGCGTCGGCTGTGAACAGCGGGGTTTCGATGATGGTGTACACGGTTGCATTGTACGTCTTTGACGGACTTGCGCTTCTTCTGGCAGCCTTACGGCGATGAAGAACCTTCCGGCGCCGGGACCAGTTTCGCAGCTTTGGGTTCGTAGATGTAGCCGGTGATGCTGCCATCCTTGATGCGAGCCACGGCCTCGTCGATCACGAACAGCGGAACGAGAAACCATTCCTCGGGCTGCACGGGGTGGCCGAAACGGTCGTTGATGGTGATGTCCAGCCGCGCGGGTGCAAACAGCCTGTGGAACAGATTCTCCATCCGGGTGCGGTTGATGCCCGCTAGCTTGTAGGTCGCAATAACCTCGACCTTGGCCAGCAGATAGGTCGCTTCGTTCTCGGCATTGGCGATGCGCGTCTCCACCTTGCCACCGGTCACGCCGATCTTGTGGATGAGGTCACGGTGCTGCGCGACATAGGGATGATCAGACAAGGAGCGCAGGACGTAGATCGTGCCGCTTTCGACATCGTCGGCCTCAAAATCGCCGCCGAAGGCAAGTTGCCCACTCTCGGGTGAGGTCAGCCGCCGTGCGGCGGGGTCGTCGTAGAACGCGCGCTGGAGCGAGCGCAGCAGTAGATTGCTTTCAGTACCGTTGGAGAAGATGACGCGCAGGCGACGGTCGACTTCTCTGGCGGTGGTTTTCAGCGGTTCGCCGACCTCGGCCACAAAAAGCGTGAGGCCATCGAGCACGAAAAAATCCCCCGCCTCGATCGCACGGCGGCCCGCCTCGATGGGCTGGGATTGGCGCAGGCCCGTCTTGATTTCCGTCGCTACGCGCTCGAACAACGGTTTGAACGTCTCGAAGTCCTCGCACGGCTTGCGATCCGCGATCTCCTCGGCGGCGCGCTTGTCGGCACTGGTGCGGACATGGCGCAGGACGGTGATGTCGTCCGCGCTGGCAGCATCTGCCAACTCGGCGGCCAGGTCGTCGATGTCGATGGCTTCGTCTACCGATGCGGCAACGGTAGGCGCCCCCGCAAGCAAACCCTGATGATCCAGCGGCTCCAGCAGGGCGCGGCAGTCCGGGAGCGCGCGCAGGCGATCCAGGCGCACGGCGTACAGGCGCTCGAAGATGTCGCGGTCTTCACCGTGCTGCGGCGCACGCCCGTGCTTTTCTGTGAAGCGTTGAATGTCCTCGAAACCCGCGATGACGCGCTCCTCGCTGGCCGGTCGTCCGCCCTTCTTCTCAGGCGGAGCGAACTCGGCAAGCTCCGCCGCTAGGTCGTCAAGGTCGGAGTTACTCATAGCGCCCTTCCGCTCTGAAGCGCATGAACGCGGCCGCGCCTTCGGCAAGGTGCTTTTCCCAGGCATCCTGTGAGGTCACCGATGGAGCACGCCCACGCTCGCGTTTGAAATCAACCGCGCGCTTGGCGATCACTTTGGCCTCGTCAGGTGTGATTGAGGTGCGCTTGGCCGAGATGGCCGCTGCGACCTGCTTCAAGCTGTCCTCGCTCATGGTCTTGGCGAGGATGGCGTAGGCTTCGCCGAAGGGATTGATGCGGTCGATCAGGTCGATGTCCAACTCGCGCACGTCCATGGCAAAGCGGCGCACTCCGTCGAGCAGGGCGGTGTTGGGCGACCCATCGCTGCTTTCCTCGCTCTGGCCTTCGGTGACCAGCCGCTTGGCCTGCTGCGTGAGATTCAGCGCCGCGATGGCGTGCTGGCGTACGGCTTCCTGATCTTCCGTGTCCAGATCGGGATACTTGTCCTTGATGATCTTGCCCATTCGAACCTGCGTCAGCTCCTCGGGCACCAGTTCCTCATCAAACAGGCCGCGCTCAAGGCTGGGCTTGTCTTGCACGAAGGCCGCAATGACTTCGTTCAGGTCTTCCTGACAGATACGCGCCGCCTCCTTGCTCTTGGGCTCGGCCAGACCCTTGATTTCGATCTGGTACGCCCCGGTCTGCTCGTTGACACCGACATTGCAGCGTCCCGGGTCGTAGCCCCCCTCGCCATAGTTGAAACCCGGCGTCGGGCCGCTGTCAGGATGCTTGGGCCTGAACTCGAAGCGCGGCGCGAGCACCTGCTCCATCAGCAGGCTGGCCGCAATGGCCTTCAAAGTATCGTTGACGGCCTCGGTCACCGCTTCCTCGGCGGCATCCGGCTCGGCGATCAGGTTGGTGAACCGTGCGCGGGTTTTGCCGGGCGCGTCGCGGGTCGCTCTGCCGATAATCTGCACAATCTCGGTCAGGCTGGCGCGATAGCCGACGGTGAGCGCGTGCTCGCACCAGATCCAGTCGAAGCCTTCCTTCGCCATGCCCAGCGCGATGATGATGTCCACATAATCCCGGTTGTTCTTCTGCGCCGGGTCTTTGAGCGCGGCGGACACGCGGTCGCGCTTGCTGGCATCGTCATCGACCAGATCGGCGATCCGCAGCACGCGGCCCGCATCTGCACCACCTGGGGGCCGCTTGACAAGCTGGAAGCCGGTCGCCGGGTCGATGCCTTGCCACTCCCCCAGCGCCTCGATGATGTGCTCCACCTCGCGCATCTTGTCTTTCGTGCTCTCGCGCGAATTGACATTGGGGATGTGAATGATGGTCTTCTCGGCCGGGTCGAGCACCTTGAGGATGTCATCGACATAAGGCCCGCTGTAGAAGAAGTAGCCGATGTCGAGCTGCTTCAAGTACTCGTAGCCGTTGAGCTGTTCGTAGTAGGTGTAGGTGACAGTATCGAACTTGGACTCATCCTGCGGGGCCAGCACGGCTTCGGCGTCGCCCCGGAAGTAGGAGCCGGTCATTAACACCGAGATAAACATTACTTTCATCAATTAAAACTGTCAACAAAACCGGCGTTTGCATGTAAACGGGAGTCATTGCACACTTCCTCGGCACAGAGGAACCCGCCATGACCCACACGCCCACGCAAACCCCGCCTACGCAGACCCTTCTGACCGTCAAGACCGTCCAACAGTGGACCCAACTGTCGCGGACAACCATTTACCGCCTCACCGTCGGCGGCCACCTCCATCCGGTGCGAATCGGACGCGCCCTGCGATTTCGCCGAGACGAGGTTGCCGAGCTGATGCAAAACGGCGTGACCACCATCGCCGACAACCTGGCGCCCTGAGCCATGTCGCGCCCCCATCACCCACATGGCGCGAGCAGGGCAGGCATGAGACGCCCGGCAGCCCGTCCGCCCAAGGCAGGCCAACCCCGACCCGCTTGGCCTGCCGGTGCGATCAGACTCGGAGCCCGCACCGCAGCCCAGACCCTCCCCCGGCACGCGGTGCGTGCCGACCCCTGCGGGGTCAAGGCCGCCAGCGGGGGATCCCCCTCTTCAGGCCAATCCCCTTCCCCGCCTGCCGGGGTTCACCACGCCCGCAGGGCGTGGTCGGGCGAGAGCGAAGCGAACGCCGGGGTCTTTGTCCGGCTGCCCGAGGGGTCGCAGCAGTCGGCAGAGGGGCGATCCAGTCCGGCCATCGTCTCTCGTTGGCGTGCTCATTGGACGGCACGCAGTCTGTCCGCGCCTTCCGTGGCACTCCACATTCCGAAAACCGGTGTAGCAAGGGCTAACCCGCGCTTCGCTTGGGTTGCCCTTGCCCCCGGCACCGCTGCGCTTTGCCGGGGGGAACTGCACAGGCTTCGCTGCGCTCACCATGCAAAACCCTAGCTCCCTGATCGCCCGCCGCCGCCGCCACGGCCCCGAACCGCTCCCACCTGGCGAGCGCCGCACGCACACCATCAGTGTGCGTCTGAACCCCACGGAACTTGCCCTGCTCGACGCCAAACGCGGCCGTCTGGCGCGTGGCGAATGGATGCGCGCGGCCCTCCTGAACCGCTGGCCACCGGTCGCTCCCAAACCCATCGCCGTGGCGCAATGGCGTGCGCTGGCGCGCGTCGGCAGCAACCTCAATCAAATCGCTGCGGCCATCAATTCGGCGCGGTTCTCGGGGGCGTCCCTGCCCAGTGTGGCCGACATCCGCGATGTACTCCTTGCGCTGCGCAGCACCCTT
>NZ_NCKP01000097.1:0-4383 GCF_002282795.1 Thiomonas sp. 13-64-67 | reverse complement strand
ACGGCGCAGTTTTCATTGCGGCTTGAGATAGACGGCGGGCTGAAGGCTGCGCAGCGGCAGATCCAGACCGTTCAGGCTTTCGGAATGACCGATGAACAGATGCCCGCCGGGCCGCAGCACATCCAGCAGCCGACGGCACACCGCGCGCTTGGTTTCGGCGTCGAAATAGATCATCACATTGCGCAGCACCACCAGGTCGAACTGGCCGATGTCGGGCAGGGCGGTGTTGAGATTGATGACCTGAAAGCGCACTCGCTCGCGGATGCTGGGCTGCAGCGCAAAACTACCCTCATGCGCCCCCGTTCCCTTCAGACAAAAGGCCTTGAGGTAAGGCTGGGGAATTTTTTCGGCGCGCTCCATCGGGTAGATGGCGCGACGCGCCTGCTCGATCACCCGGGTGGAAATGTCGGAGGCCACGATCTCCCACGGCCGTTGCCCCATGCGCTCGGCCAGCACCATGGCGATGCTGTACGGCTCTTCGCCGCTGGAGCAGGCCGCGCTCCACACCCGGAATGGGCGCGAGGTATCCGCATGCGGAATGATTTGCTCCGACAGATAGGCGAAGTGCCGCGGCTCGCGAAAGAAATAGGTTTCGTTGGTGGTGAGCAGGTCGATGGCCTGCTGGCGCTCGGCGGCGTCTTGCCGCAGATGGTGCAGGTAATCGGTGAAAGTCGCCAGCCCGAGCGCGTGCAGCCGCTTTGAAAGACGCCCTTCGACCAGCGCTTTTTTCGACGGTGCCAGGGTGATGCCAGCGGCTTCGAACATGAGGCGGGAAAAGCCGCTGAGTTCGGTATCGGTGAGCGTTTGCATGGTTTTTTCAGCCAGGTGTGTGGGTCTTGGCATCGGCCAGATATTGAGCAAAGCGCTTGGGCGCGACCGCCTGGCTGAACAGCCAGCCCTGGTAGGCCTCGCACCCGAGTTGCTGCAGAAAATCGGCTTGCTCCTGCGTTTCGACGCCTTCGGCGATGACGATCAGGTGCAGGGCCTTAGCCATCGAAATCACCGCACGCGTAATGGCCGCGTCGTCGGCATCGTTGGGCAGGTCTTTGACAAAAGCGCGGTCGAGTTTGATTGTGGTGACGGGCAGGCGCTTGAGCGAGGCCAGCGACGAGTAGCCCGTGCCGAAATCGTCGATGGAGGTGTTCACGCCAAGTTCGCGCAATTGCACGATCAGCCCGCTGACATGCTCGGGATCCCGCAGCATCATGCTTTCGGTGATTTCCAGCTCCAGCAGGCCGGGCGCGATGCCCGAGTGCTCCAGGGCCGAAGAGACCTGGCGCAGAATTAGATCGCCCTGCAACTGCCGCATCGAGCAGTTCACGGCGATGGGCAGCGGGGTCTTGCCTTGCTGCTCCCATTCTTGAAGCTGCTTGCACACGGCGTTCAGCACCCATTGCCCCACGGGCACGATCAGGCCGGTTTCTTCGAGCAGCGGAATGAACGTGGCCGGAGAAACCAGACCATGTTGTGGGTGCTGCCAGCGCAGCAAGGCCTCCGCCCCAATCACCTGATGGGTCTGCAGGCAGACCTTGGGTTGGTAAAGCACAAAAAACTGCTCCATGGCGAGAGCGTGGCGCAGATCGGTCTCCATCTCGATGAGCTCGCGCCCGCGCTGGCTCATGTCGGCGGTGTAGAGCAGCGCCCGGCCGGGGGTGTTGGCCTTGCAGCGGTACATGGCCACATCGGCACGGCTGAATAGTTGCGTGGCCGACCGCCCATCGCGCGGCGCACGCGCAATGCCCAGGCTGGCGGTGATGAAAATGGTCTGGCCGTCGAGAACGAAAGGCTCGGTCAGGCTGTTGAGCAGTTGCTCGGCGTGGTCGAGCAGGGCCTGCTGGTCGGCGGTGCAAGGATGCAGCACCGCGAAGGCATTGCCGCCCCAGCGTGCCAGAAAATCGTCTGGAGCAAGCGCGACCTTCAGCCGCGCCGCGGTTTCGATCAACAGGTCATCGCCCAGGGCGTGACCAAAGCTGTCATTGATCTGGCGGAAGCGGTCGATGTCGAGCAAGTAAACGGCCAGTTGGCGGCTCTCGTCCCGGCTGGTCTCGGCTTCGAGCCAGCGCTCTAGCGATTCGATGACCAGGGTCTGATTGGGCAGTTCGGTCAGCTCGTCGTGATCGATCAGCCACTTGAGGCGCCGGTCAACGGCACGGATTTCCGTGACGTCGTGCGCGACCGCTGCGGCGCCGAGAGGCGTGCCGGTGGAATCCAGCAGTCGGCGCGCCGTGATTTCATAGTGCCGCCACTGGCCTTCCAGGCTCTCTATCAGAAAGTTCTCTGCCTCCTTGGGTTCACCGCGCAAGGCCGATCCCAGCGGCAGTTGCTCCAGTGGAACCGGCTTGTGGTCAGTGGTGTGAACAGGCGTGACCAACTCCAATTCACGCAACGACACCCCCATTTTTGTCGGCAAACCCGCCCGAATGGCTGCCGCGTTCACATAGCTCAACAAGCCGTTTTCGTCGCAGGCGTAGACCACGTCGCGCATATTGTCGAGCACCGCATTCAGAAACGCGGTCTGCCGGATCGCGGCGTCCCTGCGGGCGAGTTCGTCAGTCACGTCGAGGGCGTAACACACGATGGAGGTCACAGCGCCGTCCTCGTTCTTCACCGGGGAGACATGCCACTGCAGCATGCGGTAGCGGCCATTCTTGTGACGATAGCGCCGGTGCGCGCAATAGGCGCCCACCTCTGTGTCTGCCATGCCGCCGAGTTGGACGGCCACGGCGCCCTGGTCGTCCGGATGCAGAAAATCGTCGACGACATGGGGCTGGCGCAGCTCTGCCGGCGTGTAGCCCAGCATCTCGCTGAAGGCCGGGTTGAAGTCGAGAATCTCGCCTTGCCCACTCACCATCAAAATGCCGATGCCGGAATAGTCAAAAGCGTTCTGCACCCGCGCGTTCGCTTGATGCAGCCTCTGGGTCAGTGGGCGCAGTTGCCAACCCAGCACGAGCAGCCCCAGCAGCACCAGACCCGGCACGAACAGCAGCCCGGCTTCGAGCGTATCGACGACCGGGGCATAGAGTTCGGCCGTGGGCACCTCCACCGCCAGGGCCAGCCCGGTCGTGCCGAGCGGCGTGGAGCTGATCAGCCATCGCTGGCCGTCGATTTCCTCAATCGTCGTAGCCGCTTTGCCCTGTGCCCAGCGCACCTCTGCGGGCAGACGCTTGGATGTGAGTAGCGTCGTCTGTTCGCTTTCACCGGCCTTGCTGGGCAGACAGGTCCAGAGGTCATTGGAGAGGCTGCAGATCTTGATGACGGTGTGTTTCGCGCGACGCGTCAGCTCATGCGCGATGCGGCTTGACGCGGGCAGGGGCAGCGAGGCGCTGAAGTGGCCGATGGTCTGCTCGCCCTTGCGAATCGGGAGTTGCGCGTGCAGAAAAAAATTGAGCGTTTCCGGATCGCGCTGCAGCATGAACTGGCTGGCTGGTGGCATGGCCGGCGCCAGGCTGGGCAGCCCCGGGTGGTGCGCTGTGGAGGCTGCACTCGACAGCACGGTTTCACCCCAGAGATTGGTGATGCTGTATTCGTGAGGGGCCAACAGCGCCATCATGGTGCGCAAGTCGGCGAGTTGGCTTTGCAGTTCGGCAGACGGATGCGCGGGACTGCCTTCTTTGCCGGTTTGAAGCGTTTGCAGGGTGCGTAAGAGCAATGGGTTGTGGGAAAACCGCTCCAGCTCCTTGCCGCGAACCTCCATCGCCATGAGCAGACCGCGGCTGAGTGCGTCGCGGTCGTTCTCCATGCTGAGCGTCAGCCGATTCCGTTCGTGGTCGGCCATTACCAGAGCGGTGAATAGCGCGGTGAGCGAGCTAGCTAGCAACAGAATCACCGCCGCCGTCAGCATGAGTTTGCGGTCTGGCCGCTGCCGGTACGCCGCGCGCATCCAGGGAAAGCGATTGCGCACGGCCGTGGCGATGCCAGCGGAAAACAGCAGCGCCGCAGGCTGGTAGGCGCTGCTCGTCCCGGTTCCCCACAGCTGCTGGAGCAGCTTCCAGGCGAGCATCAGCACGCCGGCCATCGCTAGGGCGACGATGCCGAGATCGATGAGTAGTGGGGTGATCAGGTGCATCAGCGTGTTGAGGAGTTAGTCAGTCCCTTCAGAACCGCACGAACTCCGGCTGCGATTGCGTGAGCACCGGCAGGCTGTCTTCGTTAGCCACCCGTGCCTTGCTTGCAGCAGGACGCGCGGTTGGTTTAGCCGCCGTGACCTGCGCTTCCTGGCTAAGCCGGAAGCCCGCCATGCTTTCCTGCAAAGCCTGCGCCTGCGCGTTCATCTCTTCGGCAGTCGCCGCGAGTTGTTCCGAAGCCGAGGCGTTCTGTTGAGTGACGGCTGAGAGCTGCGCCACCGCCTGATTGATCTGCTGCATGCCGGTGGCCTGTTCTTCC
>NZ_NCKP01000096.1:0-4405 GCF_002282795.1 Thiomonas sp. 13-64-67 | reverse complement strand
CAGCGGCGCGACCAGCATGCCCGCCAGGGCCACGGCCGCCCCGCGCCAGCCGAAGAAATGCTGCCCGACCATCAGGGCAAGATTGATCAGGTTGGGCCCGGGAAGCACTTGGCTCAGGCTGAGCATCTCGACGAACTCTCCATTGCTCAACCAGCGTTTGTCTTCCACCAGAATGCGCTGAGCAAACGGCAATACCCCGCCAACCCCCAGCAGGGTGAGGTGGTTGAACACCCAAAACAATTCGGCCTTGTGACGCGGCGACTGATGGGGGGTGGCGGTCGGGCGACTCGGATCGGCCGGTTTGTCCGCAGAGGGTAGGGAAGTCATGGAACGAGGAAGTTAAAGAGAACTCGCCGGGCCGCCACAAAAGTTTCTAGCCCCCTGAGCGCCCCCAGGGCTGGACTGCGCCCAGCCCCCCGTGGGGGCAAGGAAACTTGGGGCGACCCTGCGTTTCCTTGAGAGGGGAGAGTCGAGGGTAGCGAAGGCTTTCGGGACGGGCGCATTTCTCACAATGCGAAATTTGGAAATCGTGATGTGAAAACAGCCTGCTGCAACGCAGACCTGAGGGTTTCACTCAGCAAAAAAATGTTCCGTATTGCAAAAAATATAATTTAAATCATTGATCTATAAAGACATAAAATTATCTCTTATATAAGACACAAGACTATGCTGCGCCGCAAAAGTCAACTACGCTCAGGCATCGAATTTTCATTCACCCGGAGAAGCAAGATGGCAGATCGCAAACAGCAAGTGGCAGCGTTGGAACAGGACTGGGCGCAGAACTCGCGCTGGAAGGGCATCAAGCGCGGTTATGGCGCAGAGGAAGTGGTGCGCCTGCGTGGTTCGGTGATGGTTGAGCATACGCTGGCCCGTCGCGGTGCGGATCGTCTTTGGAAGCAGATGCACGACATGCCGTTCGTCAACGCCCTGGGCGCCTTGACTGGCAACCAGGCCATGCAGCAGGTCAAGGCCGGCCTGCAGGCCATCTACCTGTCGGGCTGGCAAGTGGCGGGTGATGCCAACCTGGCTGGCGAGATGTATCCCGACCAGTCGCTGTATCCGGCCAACTCGGTGCCCAGCGTGGTCAAGCGCATCAACAACACCCTCACCCGAGCCGATCAGATTCAGTGGATGGAAGGCAAGCAGCCCGGTGACGAAGGCTTCATCGACTATTTCGCCCCCATCGTGGCCGATGCCGAAGCCGGTTTCGGCGGCGTGCTCAACGCCTTCGAGCTGATGAAGTCCATGATCGAGGCTGGCGCCGCCGGCGTGCACTTCGAAGACCAGTTGGCCTCGGTGAAGAAATGCGGCCACATGGGCGGCAAGGTGCTGGTGCCGACTCGCGAGGCTGTTGCCAAGCTCGTGGCCGCGCGCCTGGCGGCCGACGTCATGGGCGTGCCGACGGTGCTGGTGGCGCGCACCGACGCCGAAGCGGCCGACCTGATCACCTCCGACGTTGACGATACCGACAAGCCCTTCTGCACCGGCGAGCGCACGGTCGAAGGCTTCTACCGCACCAAGCCCGGCCTGGAGCAGGCCATCTCCCGCGGTCTGGCCTACGCGCCCTATGCCGATCTGGTGTGGTGCGAAACCGGCAAGCCCGACCTGGCCTACGCCAAGGCCTTCGCAGAAGCCATTCATGCCAAGTTCCCCGGCAAGATGCTGGCCTACAACTGCTCGCCGTCCTTCAACTGGAAGAAGAACCTCGACGATGCCACCATCGCCAAGTTCCAGAAGGAATTGGGCGCCATGGGCTACAAATTCCAGTTCATCACCCTGGCCGGTTTCCACGCGCTGAACTATTCGATGTTCAACTTGGCCTACGGCTATGCCCGCAACCAGATGAGCGCCTTCGTCGAGTTGCAAGAGGCCGAGTTCGCCGCAGCGCCCAAGGGCTTCACCGCGGTCAAGCATCAACGCGAGGTCGGTACCGGCTATTTCGACGCCGTCACCACGACGATCGAGAACGAGGCTTCCACCGCCGCGCTCAAGGGTTCGACCGAAGACGAGCAGTTCTTCGACCGCAAAGTGGCCTGAGACTGGAGAAGAGTGGGCCAGGCCGGGTTGGCCTCGGCCCGCCGAGGAGACGCAGCCGCCTCAAGAATGCTTGAGGCGGTTTTTTTTTCCAATGTTGGGGCGTGAATTCTTACTTCACGTCGCCGCAATCGCTGCCCAGGCGCTTGCCGTTCACCTGCATGTCCGATTGAGTCGTTGCGCCGGAGGGGGCGACGCTGGTGATGCTCCATTTCGACTCGAATGTTGCTGGGCCTGTGCGGAAGGTGCCGGTCTGCGTGACCTTGGCCTGCGGCAAATCGCAGTGGAAGGTCCATTGCGTCTCGCCATCGGCCAAGGTGGCTTGCTCACGTGTGCACTGCTTGCCGTCCATCGGCACCACCACGCTCTCCGGTTTTTGCCCCGGTTTGACGCAGATCTTGACATCGCGCTGCATCGGCACGCTCAGGTTCGGATCGACGCGAGTCGTGCCGTGAATCTCCATGCTCCAGAGCCCGGGCTCCATGGGCGCATCTTTGGCGGACGCGGTGGCGCTCAATCCGGCGAAAACCAACATCAAACCCAGGGTGGTATGGCGCATCAAAAGACCTCCAGGGCACAGGGCCCGCAAATCATCAGGAAATGGAAACAGACTCGGTTTGAGCGAGATCGCGGTGCCGGGTTTCACCCAGCCCCAGAACGGCGAGCAGGCTGATGACGGCCGCAACTGAAATGTAGCCGCCTACCCAGCTCAGCCCGCCATGCGCCACCAACACCTGAGCGACATAGGGGGCAAGCGAGGCCCCGAGAATGCCACCGAGGTTGTAGGCCGCGCCCGAGCCGGTGTAGCGCACCGTGGTGGGAAAAATCTCGGGCAGCATCGCGCCCAGCGGCGCATAGGTCATGCCCATGAGAAAGAGGGCGCCGCACAGAAATATTCCTACGCCCGTGGTGGTGGCTGAGCCCTGCAGCGGTGCCAGAGCGAAACCCCAGAGCACCGCGGCCCCGGCTGACGCGACCAAGACGGCGCGTCGCCCCAGGGCGTCGCTGGCCCAGGCCGACAACACGGTGGCCACGGCCATGCAGACGATGGCCAACATCAACCAGGCCTGCAGCGTCGGCTTGGGCAGATGCAAGGTGCCGATGCCATAGCTCAGCACGAACACCGCGCTGATATAGAACAAGGCGTAGCAGACCACGATAGACAACGAGCCGAGTATCAGCGGCTTGAGGTGGCCGCTGAGCAGTTCGGTCAGCGGAACGCGTCGGGGTTGCTTGGCGACTGCCTGGAACAAGGGGGTTTCAGTGAGTTTGAGTCTCGCATACAGGCCAATGAGCACCAGCACGGCGCTGACCAGAAAGGGAATGCGCCAGCCCCAGGCCATGAACTGTTCGTGGCTGAGCAGCAGTCCCAGCAGCAGAAACAGACCGTTGGCCACGAGAAAGCCGATGGAGGGCCCAAGCTGGGGAAACATGCCGAACAGACCGCGGCGATGTTTGGGCGCGTTTTCGGTGGCGAGCAGCGCCGCGCCGCCCCATTCGCCACCGAGCCCCAGCCCCTGGCCGATGCGCAGAATGACCAGCAACCACGGAGCCAGCTCGCCGATGCGGTCATATCCGGGCAGCAGACCGATGAGCGTGGTGCACACGCCCATGGTGAGCAGCGTGGCGACCAAGGTGGACTTGCGGCCGAATCGATCGCCGAAATGTCCGAACAAAAAGGAGCCGACCGGCCGCGCCAGAAACGCGATGCCGAAAGTGGCAAAGGCGTTGAGCGTTTGCGCCGTGGGCGAGGCGCTGGGAAAGAACACCGGCCCGATGACCAGCGCCGCGGCAATGGCGTAAACGTAGAAGTCGTAGAACTCGATGGCCGTGCCGATGAAGCTGGCGATGGCGATATGCGATGTCTTGTTGACCGGGGCGATGGACGCGACTGTCATAGAGTCTCCTCGTGTTTGTTTACGAGCAATCTACCGGAAGGCGCGAATCCGGCATGTTTCAGAATGCAAACAGCGTTACGGAGTTTTTTGCTTGCTGCGTTTTGGCAAAGCCAGCCGCCAGATCGCCGCAGCGCAGGCTGCGATGACGGTCAGCGCCAGCAGCAGCCAGGCCAGATTGAGCCACCAAAGCCCGTCAGCAGAGAGCATGCGCGCAGCACAGCCCAAACCGCAACAATCGGGCAGCAAGGCGCTGGCGTTTACCCAGCCGACGCAGGCGATGGACAGCCCTTGCGAAGCAAGCCCGGCGAGGCCGAGCAGCAGCAGAATCCAGGTAAACCGGGTATTACTCACCAGTCGATAAATAAGTCGACAAGAAGGGGAACTCATGGAGGGTCAGTGCATCTCATGGATATGAAGCGAGATGGACGGACTTTGGACCACAAAACGCTCGAGGCCATCAGGCGCATGGCGGT
>NZ_NCKP01000095.1:0-12801 GCF_002282795.1 Thiomonas sp. 13-64-67 | reverse complement strand
TCTCAGCCTCATCGGCTCGGCCAATATGGACCGGCGCAGCTTTGACCTGAACTACGAAAACAACATCCTGCTGCTCGACGCCGCGATCACCGCGGCATTACGCGAAAGGCAGGCGCAGTATCTCGCCAGTAGCCGCCGCATCACCCTGGACGAAGTGGCCGCCTGGAGCGCGCCCAGGCAACTGTGGCAGAACGCTCTGGCCATCGTCGGCCCCATTCTGTAGGTCGAGTCACGCTGCCGCGAGCGCGTCGCCCGACCGCGCGCTACGCTTTGGGGCCCGATCTTTTTCACAGGATTTCTCATGCGTTTTCTCCACACCATGCTGCGCGTCGGCGATCTGCAGCGCTCCATCGATTTCTACACCCAGGTCATTGGCATGAAGCTGCTGCGCACCACCGACCGCCCCGAGCAGAAATACAGCCTGGCCTTTCTCGGCTTCGAGCCCAACCCGGCGCAGGCCGAGCTGGAGCTGACCTACAACTACGGCGTCGATCACTACGACCTGGGCACCGCCTACGGCCACATCGCTCTGGGCGTGGACGACGCGGCCGCGGCCTGCGCACGCATCAAGGCAGCCGGTGGCAAGGTCACCCGCGAGGCCGGCCCGGTCGCCGGGGGCAGCACCATCATCGCCTTCGTGCAAGACCCGGACGGCTACAAGATTGAGCTGATCCAGCATGGCACCCTCTGAAGAGCACACGGGAGCGCTGGCGCTCGATGGCCCGGCCTCCCGCGAAAAGCTCTACCGGCTGATCTACCCGGCTCGCGTGCTGGGTATGGTGCTGGCCGGGCTGCCGGTGGCCGCCGTACTGCTTGAACAGCATGCGGCGGCGATGCTGTGGGCGCTGCTGGTGCTGACCTTCTTGGTCTGGCCGCACCTTGCTTACGCACAGGCGCGCAGCAGCGCCCAGCGCTACGCGGCAGAAAAGCGCAACCTCCTGTTCGATTCGTTCCTGGTCGGCTTGTGGATCGCGCTGATGCACTTCAACCTGCTGGTCGGCCTGGTGCTGGCCGTGGTCACCACGCTCGACAAGGCCTACACCCTGATTCGGCGCTGGTGGCTGTATTCGCTATTGCTTCTGATAGTCACCGCGGCCGCAACCGGGCTGCTACTGCACCGGCCCGTCCAGCTCGAAAGTTCGCTGTTGGTGCAGGTGAGCATTCTGCCCTTGATGTTCGTCCATACCTGGGTCAACACCTACCGTGGCACGCGGCTGATGCGCACCATCGCCCGGCAGAACCGACAGCTTGCCGAGCTGCGCCGCACCGATGCGCAGACTGGGCTGCAGGCGCGCGAACACTGGATCCTGCGCGCTACCGAAGCCCTGACCACATGGCAGCCGGGAGCGGAGCCGGTCACTCTGATGATCATTGATATCGACCGGTTCAAATCCATCAACGACACCTATGGCCATACCGTAGGCGACGAAGTGATCGGCGCGGTCGGCGCGGTGATCGGGGCCAACGTTCGTCCGCAGGACAGTGCAGGGCGTTACGGCGGCGATGAGTTCGCCGTGGTTATCGGCCCTGCGCCCGAGGGCTCGGCCCGCGTGATTGCCGAACGCATCCGCCAGCAGGTCGAACAGTTGGACTTGCCTAGAGCTCCCGATCTGCGCTTGAGCAGCAGCATCGGTCTGGCTGTGGCACAACAGGAACGCACAACGTTGCGCAGCTGGATCGACGCCGCCGACGGCGCGCTCTACCGTGCCAAGGAGCTTGGCCGCAACCGCGTGGTCGAGGCCGACTGAGAGCGCCCTTGCGGTCGGCCCGATGGCCTTTCGGCGAAGGCGAGTCATCGGCGCCAGGTATGCTCGCTCCATGCAATCCTGGTTATTTCTGTGTGGTCGTGGCGGCTTACGCCCTGGCGTTTTACCTGCTGTCACGCACCATGCAGACCATCCCGATGAGCATTTCCTATGCCGTCTGGTCGGGCGTGGGCATCGTGCTCATCACCCTGATCGGCTATGTGGTCTACCACCAGTCGCTCGACTTGCCCGCGCTCGTCGGGCTGGGGCTGATTCTCGCCGGGGTGCTGGTCATCCACCTGTTCTCCAAATCGGTGGCGCATTAAGCCCCAAGGCGGGCAGTCGCGGCTGAAATCTATCGATTCGATCGATGCATATGATTTCAAATAATCGTTTGTCTTTATGAATTCGGCCTCATAAGCTCTGGGTCAACGCGGGTTTTCCCGCGCATGTCACAAGGAGCTTTTGTATGTCGACTCACAGTCCCGTTCAACCGTCGCGCCGCCTGGCGCTGCAATCCACTCTCGTCGCGGGCCTCGGCCTGACGGCGCTGGGCGCAAAAACGGCCCAGGCCGCTTCGGCGCAAGAGCGCTTCATGCCGCAAGGCGCCAGCACGCTGGCCGAGCTTGGCAAAAAACTGGCCGCCGCCCCGCGTCGCCGCGACTTCAAGACCACGCAAATGGTCCTGGAAAACCGCGACGAGTGGGATGCCGAGGCCCTTGATCTGGTGCTGGCCTACGCCGGTCAGCCCAAGCAAGTGTGGAACAACACCAATCTGGAGGGGCCGTGGCTCAATCTCATGCGCAACTCGATGAACGCGCAGATCTGGTCGTTCAAGCATCCCGATTTTCTGGCCGTCTCGGCCACGCACGGTTCGGCGCACCTCGCGTTGTATGACGATGCGCTGTGGGCCAAATACCAGTTGGGCAGCCTGACCAAGGGCAAGGCCAAGACCAATACCTGGATCAAGACTTCTCTCGCTGCCGATGCCGACCCCAAATCAGTCGAAGACCCTAAGGGCGTGTATTCCCCGGCCGACAACAGCATCACCGTGCTGCAAGAGCGCGGCGCCGTGTTTCTGGCCTGCCACAACGCCATCTGGGAACTCACCGGGCATCTGCACGCCATCGGTCACAACCCCGACAAGGTCTCGCACGCGCAGATGGCTGCCGAATTCACCAACCATCTGATCCCCGGCGCCGTGCTCACGCCCGGCATCGTGGGCACGCTGGTCGAGCTTGAAAACGCGGGCTATCGCTACGCCGGTTGAGCATTCGCTGCTTACCCGGCCGCTTTAATCCATCCCTCGAAAGCTATAAAAGGAGACTTTCATGCGTCGTATCCCTCTCGCCTCAGGCACCCCTTTGCTGGCCGCGCTGCTGCTGGCCCTGCCGGTGCTCGCCAACGCACAACAGGTGCAACAGGCCGACACCGGCTGGCAGGGCAAAGTCCATGCCCCGCAATACAAGGAAACCATCTTCCCGCCCTGGCAGCACGGCGCCAACAACCCCGCGCAGAACAAGGGCCTGGAATTCACCGTTCCGGAGGTCAACGATCTGCCCGACTTTCACGGCGATCTCGATCATCCCAAGCTGGTGATCTTCGTCGCCGGTAACTACTACTTCGCCATGGCGCCGCTGGTGCAGGCCTTCGAGAAAGAGCATCCCGACTTCAAGGGCCGTGTGTTCTACGAAACCCTGCCCCCCGGCATTCTGCTCAAGCAGATGAAGGCGGGCGGCACGATCACCGTGGGCAATATGACCTGGACGGTCAAGCCCGATGTGTATGCCGCCGGGCTGAAAAAGATCGAGGCCGGGATTCACGACGGCGTGCTCACCGGCAAAGCCATTTCCTATGTGAGTAACGACCTCACCATCATGGTGCCCAAAGGCAATCCGGCGCACATCACCGGGCTGGCCGATCTGGGCAAGCCGGGCGTCACCCTGTCCATGCCCAATCCCGCCTGGGAAGGCGTGGCGCGGCAGATCGAGGCCTCGCTGAAAAAGGCCGGGGGCGATGCGCTGGAACAGGCGGTCTATGACACCAAGGTGAAGAATGGCCAGACCACGCTCACCCACATCCACCATCGCCAGACGCCGCTTTATCTCATGCAGGGCGTGGCGCAGGCCGGTGTGACCTGGAAGTCAGAAGCCATCTTCCAGGAACAGGCGGGTCACCCTATCAGCAACGTGCCCATTCCCGCCGATCAAAACACCACGGCGATATACGCCGCCGCAGTGGTCAAGGGCGCCGCGCACCCGAAGGCCGGTCTGATGTGGGCGGAATTCCTGCGCTCCCCCACGGCACTGAAAATTTTTGAGCGCTACGACTTCAAGCCAGTGTCGGCCCACAAGCCCGGCTGAGCGGGCTCTCCAGAAACTCGCCGGGCCGCCGCCCCCAGAGTTTCTTACCCCTTGAGGGGGAGATCCGCGCGTAGCGACGGATTTCGGGGTGGGCCCCATTTCATAAATTGGCTCTTCATTCGCCCCCGCCGCAAGGCCGGGGCGATTTTTCGTCTCGTGCAGCGCGTCCGCCTCACTGGGGCCGGCAAAGTGTGAGCCTTCAAGTGTGAACATTTGCACGTTTTGGCGACTGTCAGCAAAAACCCGGTGAAGAGATCGGGAGTGGGCTTGATTTTGGCGGGGGGCGGTAGCACACTGAATCTGACAGATCAATCACAACCGCGCACCGGACAAGCGCCGCAGCGCACAACACAGGAGATCGAACCACCCTACACACCGTCCCGGCAAGGCACCCCGCCCTGCTGTTTCTTTTCTTTCCGAAATCAGGAGCCTCACTATGAATCTGACCATCAGCGGCCACCATTTGGATGTCACCCCCTCCCTGCGCAGTTACGTCGAAACCAAGCTCGATCGCGTGGTGCGGCACTTCGATCAAGTGGTGAATGTGAACGTGCTACTCAGTGTGGAAAAACTCAAAGAAAAGGAAAAGCGCCAACATGCCGAATGCAATCTGATGGTCAAGGGCAAATCGATCTTCTGCGAAAGCCAGCACGAAGACCTCTACGCGGCCATCGACACCTTGGTCGATAAGCTGGACCGGCAGGTGGTGGAGCACAAGAACCGCTTGCGCGATCACCAGGCCACTGCGGGCAAACACTTGGCGAGCTGATCGCTTTTACTGATGTTTGCCCTTGCCGCGAATCCGCAACGGAGTTCCCGGGCCGGATTCGCGGCAGGTACGAACTGCCGCAAAACCCGTTTAAACTCGCTGTCCTCTTTGGCCCAAGCGTGATCCCATGAACCGTTTTGCCCAGATTTTGCCGCCGACCCATGTGCAACTCGACGTGGACGTCAGCAGCAAAAAACGCGCGTTTGAATACGCCGGACTGCTGTTTGAAAACAGCCTTGGACTCAACCGGGCGCTGATTACCGACAATCTGTTCGCCCGCGAGCGGCTGGGCTCCACCGGGCTCGGTCAGGGCGTGGCGATTCCGCATGGGCGCATCAAAGGGCTCAAGCAACCGAGCGCCGCTGTCATTCGCCTGCGTCAGCCCATCGCCTTCGAGGCGCCGGATGCCAAGCACCTCGAGCTGCTGTCGGCCATCGCAGAAATGCTCTCCGATACCGATCTGCGCGAACAACTCCTGAGCGAGGCCGACGCCGCCGTGCTGCACCACCGCATCAGCGCTTGGGCGCCTCTGCAAACCGCAGCATGAGCCTCATTGGCGTCATCAGTGGCCTCATCAGGGGTGCCGCAAGGCACTGCCACCCGCGCCGCAGGCCCGACACAGTCGCCGTGATCTTCCCCGCCTGATTTGAAAGCCTCCACCCTCGCCGCCGAACGCCTGTTCGAGGCCAATGCCGCGCAGCTCATGTGGCAATGGATCGCCGGGCAGAGCAACCCCGAGCGTCGCTTCGACATGGCCGCCGTCGAGGGGGCTACTTCCGGGGCTGATCTGGTAGGGTATCTGAATTACATCCACCCTTTTCGCGTACAAATTCTTGGATGGCGCGAGGTCGATTACCTCAACAACTCCAATCAGGAAGACCGGCTGCGGCGCATACGCCGCATCATCGGCCTGGAGCCGCCGGCGCTGGTGCTGGCAGACGGCAAGGAGCCGCCGCCCTGTCTGATCGACGAGTGCAATGCGGCGCAGGTGCCGCTGTTCCGCACCGCGGAGACGGCGGCCTTCACCATCGACGTGCTGCGCACCTTTCTGTCCAAGCACTTCGCCAACCGCGTCACCCAGCACGGCGTGTTCATGGACATTCTCGGTCTGGGCGTGCTCATCACCGGCGAGTCCGGCCTGGGCAAGAGCGAGCTGGGGCTGGATCTCATCACGCGGGGTCACGGCCTGGTGGCCGACGATTGCGTGGACCTGCTGCGCGTGGCGCAGAACACCATCGAGGGCCGCTGCCCGCCGCTGTTGCAGAACCTGCTGGAAGTGCGCGGCATCGGTCTGCTCGATATCAAGACCATTTTTGGCGAGACTGCGGTGCGCCGCAAGATGCGGCTCAAGCTCATCTGTCACCTGATTCGCCGCGATGTGCTCGACCGAAACTTCGACCGTCTGCCCGCAGGCAATCTGGAAGACGATGTGCTGGGCGTGCCGATTCGAAAGGTGATGATTCCGGTGGAAGCCGGACGCAACCTCGGCGTGCTGGTCGAGTCAGCCGTGCGCAACACCATTCTGCAACTTCGGGGTATCGACACCCTGAACGAATTTCAGGAACGTCAGCGCCAAGCCATGCGCGATGGGGACGACTGAAGGGTGATTGAAGGGCGACGGATCGGGGCAACTGAGCGAACTTAAAAGCTACTCGCCGTGCTCTGGCGGACGTGCCGCAAGCGGCGTGTGATCCGCCTTGTTGTAGTGTGGGCAAGTGGTCTTTTTGGCGCAGCTCGCGTAGAGCGAGAGCGAATGTTCCTGCAACTCGAAGCCGTGTTCCGTGGCGATTTTTTTCTGCCGCCGCTCGATCTCAGGATCGAAAAACTCCACCACCCGACCGCAGTCCAGGCACACCAGATGGTCGTGGTGCGTGCCTTCGTTGATCTCGAACACCGACTTGCCCGACTCGAAGTTGCTGCGCAGCAAAATGCCGGCCTGCTCGAACTGGGTCAGCACGCGGTACACCGTGGCCAGGCCGATGTCCTGCTGTTCATCGAGCAGCACGCGGTACACATCTTCAGCCGTCATGTGGCGCTGCGTGCCCTTTTGAAAAATCTCCAGAATGCGCAGGCGCGGCTGAGTGACTTTCAGACCGGTATTGCGCAAACCTTGTGCATTGCTCTGAGCCATGGGGGAGAGGGCCGTATTCAGTAGAATGCGCCGATGTTAAACGACCCCGGCCGCGTTGACCACGCGAGAGTCCCGATGCGGTTTTACTCTGTTTTTCGTTTCTCTGAACACGCTTTTGCTCAGGCGTCCCCCCGGGCGGATTTGCGGCGAGGGCTTGCCACTGCGGCGCTGTGCTGCCTGACCTTGCTGGGCGGTTGCAGCACCACAACCACCCAGCACGATCTCACGTCGATATTCAAGCCCTACCGCGCCGATGTGATCCAGGGAAATTTCGTCTCGCGTGAAATGGCCGAGGAGCTCAAGCCCGGCATGACCAAGGATCAGGTGCAGGCCATCATGGGGACGCCCCTGCTCAAGACCGTCTTCAATCAGAACCGTTGGGAATATGTGTTCAGCCTGCGTCAGGGCTATCACGCCCCCATCGTGCGCCGCTACACCGTGTATTTCGACAAGGACGGGCGGATGGAGCGCGCAGATGGCGATCCGCTGCCTTCCGAGCAGGAGTTCGTCGCGCAGATCAACACCCTGCGCGATGGCGGCAGCAAACCCAAGTTGCTGACCGAGGCGCAGCTGCAGGCCGAAATCGCCGCTGCGGACAAGAAGTTTGCGCAAACCAAGCGTCCGCCTGCCGCCGCCTCGCAGCCCGGCAATCTGACGGTTTACGCACCGCCGGCCGAGATTGCCGAGTTGCAAAAGGCTGCGCCGCCCGCTGCGGCTTCCTCTTCCGCTGGCAATCCTTGACCTCTTTTGAGAGGCTTCCGCGCATGAGCACATCGCCTGCAGAAACGCATCGCATCGCCATTGCCGGCGCCAGCGGCCGCATGGGTCGCACGCTCGTCGAGGCCGTCCTGGCCGCACCGGATTGCAGTATCGGCGCCGCGCTCGACATGCCGGGCAGCCCGGCGCTCGGTCAGGACGCCGGGGCTTTTGCCGGTGTGCATACCGGCGTGGCCATACGCTCTGATCTGTACGCCGCGCTGCAGCACGCCCGCTATTTCATCGACTTCACCCGGCCTGAGGGCACCATGGCGCATCTGGCCGCGTGCGAGGCGGCGGGGGTGGCCATGGTCATCGGCACCACGGGTTTCGACGAGGTGCAGCTCGCGCGCATCCGTGCCGCATCGCAGCGCATCGCCATCGTCATGGCGCCCAATATGAGCATCGGCGTGAACGTGGTGTTCAAGCTGCTGGAGCAGGCGGCGCGCGCGCTGGCGCAGGGTTATGACATCGAGATCATCGAAGCCCATCATCGCCACAAGGTGGACGCGCCTTCGGGCACCGCGCTGAAAATGGGCGAGGTCGTCGCGGGCGCATTGGGGCGAGATCTCAAGCAGTGCGCCGTCTATGGCCGCGAAGGCGTGACCGGCGAGCGCGATCCGTCCACCATCGGCTTCGCCACCGTGCGCGGCGGCGACATCGTGGGCGACCATACCGTGCTGTTCGCGGGCACGGGCGAGCGCATCGAAATCACCCACAAGTCGAGCAGCCGCGCCACTTACGCCCAGGGCAGCCTGCGCGCCGTGCGCTTTCTCGCCGTCAAATCCCACGGCCTGTTCGACATGCAGGACGTGCTGGGCTTGAACTGAGTCACCCATGGGAGGGCTCGCACAGTTCTGGCAGCAGGGTGACGCGCTCAGCCATCTGGTCGCGCTCGTGCTGCTGGCGATGTCGGTGGCGAGCTGGTTTGTCATTTTGTGGAAAGCGGCCCTGCTCTGGCGGGCCACGCGTCGCGTGCCCGCGGGCATTGCGGCGTATTGGGGCGCCGCGTCGCCCTTGCAGGCCGCAGCGGCGACGCAGAGCGCAGACCCCGACGGCCTGTCCAGCCTGATGGCCGAGACCGCCTCCAGGCTGGCGCGGCCCGATACCGCGCATCGCTGGCAGTCGCATGAAGACCGCGTCACCCGCGAATTGCGCGAGGCTTTGCAGGCGGCGCAGCGGCGTCTGCAAGCGGGCCATGTGCTGCTGGCCAGCGTGGGTAGCACCGCCCCGTTCGTCGGCCTGTTCGGCACGGTCTGGGGCATCTATCACGCCCTCACGGCCATTGCAGCGAGCGGGCAGATCAGCGTGGACAAAGTGGCTGGGCCGGTGGGTGAAACGCTCATCATGACCGCAGCGGGCCTGGCCGTGGCCATTCCCGCCGTGCTGGCCTACAACGCGCTGAGCAAGCGGGCGCGCCGGGTGCAAGGTGCACTCGAAGGGTTTGCGCACGATCTGCAGCGCCTGCTGGCGGCCAGCCCCGTTCTTTGAATTCCGCGCGCCATGAGCTTCGGCAGTTTTGATGAGGGCGACGAAGGCGAAGCGATGAGCGACATCAACATGACGCCGCTGATCGACGTCATGCTCGTGCTGCTGGTGATTTTCATCATCACCGCACCGCTGCTCACCGGCAGTCTCAAGCTCGATCTGCCCAAGGTCGATGCCCCCGCCGCGCAACAGACGCCGACGGTGCTGAATGTCGGGCTGCGCAAGGATGGGCAGCTTTATCTGGCCGACAAAACCATCACCCTGGCGCAGCTCACGGCGCGCTTCACCACCGCAGCGCAACAGTCGCCCAAGACCGAGGTGCATATCAGCGCCGACGCCGCCGTGCCCTACGGCGATGTCGCCCGGGTCATGGGCGCTGCCCAAAACGCGGGCCTTAGCCGTATCGGCCTCATCACCCAGCCGCCTGCTGGAAGTATGCCTAGCAGACCTTACTTGAACTTGTAGTAAGTCTGGTTGAGGTAGGCGGCGATGTCTTTCACCTCTTCCGGAAACAGGTCGTGGTTGAGCTGGGTGACGCACATCTGGGTGAACGCCATCAGTTGTTGCGGGTTGTGCACCTTGCGGTCGGGGCGGGTGTACATCGCCGAGGACGAGCCCATCATCCGTTCGGCATGACAGGCGGCGCATTTGAGATTGGCGTAATACTTCTGGCCCTGCGCGACATTGGCGCCGACAAACTGCGGCGGAACCTCCTGTGCGGCCTGCGCCAGTGGCCACGCCGCACCCAGTACGGCAAGCAGGCCGCAGGTGGCGAGGGCTCGCCGCATTTCTCGCATCGGTCGAATCATCGTTGTCTCCCTTGTTTTTTTGTGGGGAGTTCAGTGTGCGGGTTGCGGCCGGGCTTGTCTACAGCAGCCCTGCTGCGCACAGGGGAAACGTCGGCTCTGAAGGAAACGCAGGAGTCGCTTCAAGACCGTGCCGGGCGGGTGAACTGGAACAGCGAAGTCTGCACGTCGGCCTCCATGTCCGGCTCCCACACAACATAGGTGTCGCGTCCGAGGGCCTTGGCGCGATACATCGCCACATCGGCCAGGCGCAGCAACTCCTCCAGCGTTTGCGCATGAGACGGGTACAGCGCCACGCCGATGCTGCCCGAGGCGCGGAACTCCCGCCCGGACAGGGCGTAGGGTGCGCGCAGCCGCTCCAGCGCATGCCGGGCGAGGTCTTCGGCCAGGCGCGGCGAGGGCAGATTGGGCAGCACGACGGCGAACTCATCGCCGCCCAGGCGGGCGCAGACCGCGTCCGGCCCGAAGGCTTCGCGCAGCCGCGCCGAGGTGGCCTGGATCAGCGCGTCTCCCGCGGCGTGGCCGAACTGATCGTTGATGCGCTTGAGGCCGTCGAGATCGAGCCACAGCACGGCGGCAAATGCCTGGCTGTCCTGCGTGCGGTCGAGTTGGCGCTGGCCGCTGTCGAAAAGGCCGTTGCGGTTGAGCAGGCCGGTGAGCGGGTCTTTGAGCAGCAGATCCTGCAAGCGCGTGGCGCGTTCGCGCAATTGCGCCACGCGCACCGACAGGCCATAGGTCAGCACCAGAGCGAGAAACACCAAAACCCACTGCAGCGCGTCGGAAGTGAGAAAAGTCTCTGGCAGCCAGCCCAGAGTGCGTCCGATGTTGGCAAAGCCGACGATCAGCAGGGGAAACAGGCTGAGCAGCAGGATGATGGCCGGCATGAAGCGCTGCTGCCAGCGCACCGCCGCGGCCCACGCAATCAGCACCAGCGAGGCCGCCGCGATCAGCTGGGCGGGAACCAGCAGCCATTCGCTATTGGGCAGCAACACCGCCACCGCGAGGGTGATGGCCAGCCATTGCACGATCTGCAGCGCCAGATCGGTACGCGGCGCGTGGCGCGGCAACAGCAGATAGGCGCGGATGAAATACAGCCCTCCGGCGCACATCAACGGCAATCCGCCCACCAGGCCGATGCTGTTCCAGACGAGCGTGTCTGGCCAGAGTTGGTGCTGCCCTACGCCCGAGATGGCGAGCATGTAGAACAAAGTGGCCGATTGCCAGAGGATGTAGGCGAAATAGGCTCGGTCATGCGTGCTCAGAAACAGGAAGGCGTTGTAGATCAGCAGCGCCACCACCATGCCGTAGAACAAGCCCTGCAGCAGCGCGTCGTCCACCGCGTATTGGCGGAACGCCCCCGCGTTCCACAGGTGAAATTCAGGTGTGAGCGCGCCGTACTGCGCCACGCGAAGCAGCAGTGTGCTGGGTCCTTCGGGCGGCTGGAAGGCGTAGGCGGTGTAACGCGAATGCAAGGAGTCCAGCTGGCCGATGCCTGCGGGGCGCTCACCACTGGCCTGCGCCAGATCGGCCGGCAGCAGATAAGCCTGCGCCTCACGCCAGACCGGGCGACCCAATTGCAGCACTAGCTGCTCGGGCGACTGCGCGCTGCGAAACAGATGCACCCGCAACCAAAGGGCGTCTTCGCTGATGCCCAGATTGCTTTCGTTGACCGCCTGGAACCGCGCATCGGGCAAGGCGGCCACGGCGCTGGGCTCCAGCCGCTTGCCGTTTTCGCGGTAAACCTGCAGCGAATTTTGCAGGTTCTGGTGCCGGAGATCCTGCGGCACCAGAACCACCAGCGGGCTCGCATTAGCGCCGGAGGGGGCAGCCGCCCAGGCGGGCGCTGACATGGGCGCCGACATCATCAGCACCAGCAGCATGACGGCCTGCAGCAGGATCAGCGCACGCATCCACTCGCGTCGAAGGGGGTGCAATGGCAGGCGAGGCATGGCGGGGCATGGGCGAACTGGCCGGGCGGTCGGAAAAAAGGAAAACCAGTGTAGGGAGCGGCACAAGTCGCTTCAATCCCTCTCAGCAGGGGGAGGCAGAAGATTCCGCTATAGACTGGGTCGTCTGCCCTTTCTGTTTCAAATCATCCGCTTCAAGCCATGCTCCGCTACCGCATTCTCCCGGTCACCGCCTTTGCCCAGAACACCTGTCTCGTATGGGATGACGCCACGCAGGAGGCGGTTTTCACCGACCCCGGCGGCGAGGTGGATCGTTTGCTGCAGGCGGTGGTCGAGGCCGGCGTGACGCTGCGCGCGGTCTGGCTGACCCACGCTCACATCGACCACGCGGGCGCCGCGGCGGAAGTGGCGCAGCGCGCGGGCGTGCCCATCATCGGCCCGCATCCGGGCGATCAGTTCTGGATCGACGCCCTGCCGCAGCAGGCGCAAAGGTTCGGCTTTCCGCCCGCCAAGACGTTCACGCCCGACCGCTGGCTGGCCGATGGCGACACCCTGCAGCTCGGCTCGCTGCCCTTCACCGTGCGGCATTGCCCGGGCCACACGCCGGGTCATGTGGTGTTCCACCAGCCCGAGGCGCGGCGTTGCTGGGTGGGCGATGTGTTGTTCGCCGGGTCGATCGGCCGCACCGATTTTCCCGGCGGCAATCATCAGCAATTGCTCGACAGCATCACCGGCAAGCTCTGGCCCATGGGCGATGACACGGTGTTCATTCCCGGGCATGGGCCAGAGTCGACCTTCGGCGAAGAACGCCGCAGCAACCCTTACGTGCGCGGCAC
>NZ_NCKP01000015.1:0-96555 GCF_002282795.1 Thiomonas sp. 13-64-67 | reverse complement strand
GGCATAAACTCAAAACGCGCAATACCGACCCTCGGTCACGTTCACCGCAATGCCGGTCACGTTGCCAGAATCAGCGGTCACGTTCGCCGGAATACGCAATCCACTCCAGCATCAGGCGGTGCGCGAGGGGGGGCAGTCATTTCACGGCCTGCGGTGCGCCTGGCAAACCTGCGGCAAACCGATAGAATGCGTGACTTCCCGAGGAGCGTTGCAACGCACGGGGCGAGTTGTTCGCCGCTGTCGCCAGGCTCGGGTCTTTGATCGCAGGCCGCTACACCTTGCTGGCGGCTTTCCTTCAACGGCGCTCACCCAACCCGTGCCGGGCGCGGGATGCGGTGCGCATCCGTTCCCGGCCACTTTGTTCGGAGTTTGTATGAACGCTGTGGTCGATATGAAAATTTCCCCTGATTATGTAATTGCCGACATCGGCCTGGCCGACTGGGGCCGTCGCGAGATTGCCATTGCCGAGAGCGAGATGCCCGCGCTCATGGCCATCCGCGAGGAATACGCCGCCCGCCAGCCGCTGCGCGGCGCGCGTATCACCGGCAGTCTGCACATGACCATCCAGACGGCCGTGCTGATCGAAACCCTGCAGGCGCTCGGGGCGCAGGTGCGCTGGGCATCGTGCAATATTTTTTCCACCCAAGACCATGCCGCCGCGGCCATTGCCGCTAACGGCACGCCGGTATTCGCGGTGAAGGGCGAGTCGCTCGAAGATTATTGGGAATACACCCACCGCATTTTCGAGTGGACCGATGGCGGCTACTCCAACATGATTCTGGACGACGGCGGCGATGCCACCCTGCTGCTGCATCTGGGCGCACGCGCCGAGACCGACGCTGCGGTGCTCAACCATCCCACCAGCGAAGAAGAGCGCGTGCTGTTCGCCGCCATCAAGGCCAAGCTGGCGAGGGACGGCAAGTGGTATTCCACCCGCCTGTCGCAGATCAAGGGTGTGACCGAGGAAACGACGACCGGCGTGCACCGCCTCTATCAGATGCACCAGCGCGGCGAGCTGAAGTTTCCTGCGATCAACGTCAATGACAGCGTGACCAAGAGCAAGTTCGACAACCTCTACGGCTGCCGCGAAAGCCTGGTGGACGGCATCAAGCGCGCCACCGATGTGATGGTCGCCGGCAAGATCGCCGTGGTCGCCGGTTATGGCGACGTGGGCAAGGGTTCGGCACAGGCGCTGCGCGCGCTCAGCGCCCAGGTGTGGGTGACCGAGATCGACCCGATCTGCGCCCTGCAGGCCGCGATGGAAGGTTATCGCGTGGTGACCATGGACTATGCCTGCGACAAGGCCGACATTTTCGTCACTGCCACCGGCAACTATCACGTCATCACCCACGATCACATGGCCCGCATGAAGAACCAGGCCATCGTCTGCAATATCGGTCACTTCGACAACGAGATCGATGTCGCAGGCATCGAGAAGTACCAGTGGGAAGAGATCAAGCCGCAGGTCGATCACATCATCTTCCCGGACGGAAAACGCATCATCCTGCTGGCCAAGGGCCGTCTGGTGAATCTGGGCTGCGGCACCGGCCATCCGAGCTACGTTATGAGCTCCAGCTTTGCCAACCAGACCCTGGCGCAGATCGAGCTGTTCACCAAGACCGGCGAATACCCTGTGGGCGTCTACACCCTGCCCAAGCACCTCGACGAGCATGTCGCGCGTCTGCAGCTCAGCACCCTCAATGTGCAGCTCACGACCCTGAGCGACCAGCAGGCCGCCTACATCAATGTGCCCAAGGACGGTCCATACAAGCCGGCCCACTACCGGTACTGATGCGCATGGCCTCCGCACAATCGGTTTCTCCTCGGGTCAATCTCAGCTTCGAGTTCTTCCCGCCCAAGACGCCCGAGGGTGCGGACAAACTCCGGGCGGTGCGGCAGCGTCTGTACGCGCGCCAGCCCGAGTTCTGTTCCGTGACCTTCGGGGCCGGCGGCTCCACGCAGGAAGGCACGCTGCAGACGGTACGCGACATCCTCGCCGAAGGCGTGGACGCCGCGCCCCATCTGTCATGCATCGGTGCCAGCCGTGATTCGGTGCGCGGGCATCTGCGCGACTTTCAGGCCGCGGGCGTCAAGCGTCTCGTGGCGTTGCGTGGCGACCTGCCTTCGGGCTACGGCATCGGCGGCGAGTTCCACCATGCCCGCGATCTGGTGGCGTTCATCCGCGACGAAATGGGCAGCGCGTTTCACATCGAAGTGGCCGCCTATCCCGAGATGCATCCGCAGGCCAGAAGCCCGCTCGATGATCTGCAGCATTTCGCCGACAAGGTACGCGCCGGGGCGAACTCGGCCATCACGCAGTATTTCTACAGCGCTTCGGCCTATCGCCGTTTTGTCGACGACGTGCGCGCGCTCGGCCTCGACGTGCCTGTGGTGCCGGGCATCATGCCCATCACCAATTCCAGCCAGCTGCTGCGCTTCTCTGAAGTGTGCGGCGCCGAGATTCCACGCTGGATCAGACTGCGCCTGCAAAGCTATGGCGACGACCGCGAGAGCATCCGCGCCTTCGGCCGCGAGGTGGTCAGCAGCTTGTGCGAAGAACTCATCGCCAGCGGCGCGCCAGGGCTGCATTTCTACACCCTGAACCAGGCCGAAGCCACGCTGGCCGTGCTCGACGATCTCGGACGTTAAGCGTTTGAGGTTAAGCCGCGCCGGCGGCTTCCACTGGCGGCGTGCAGCATCAACGCCGCCAGTGCGAAGCCTGCGCCCGCCAGCGTCACGGCGGGCCAGCCCCCCGCCGTCCACGCATGGCTGGCGACGAATGAACCCACCGAGCCACCGATGAAATACAGCGTCATGTACACGGCGTTGATGCGGCTGCGCGCGGCGGCGTCCAGGGCATAGATGCGGGTCTGGTTGGCGATCTGCGCGCCTTGCACGCCGGCGTCGAGCACCAGCACCCCGGCGATCAGCCACCACAGCCCGTGCGTGCCCGGTGCGAACAAGGCCCACGACAGCACGGTGAGCGCCAGCGCGATAAACAGCACGCGGCGCGGCCCGCCCGGCTTGTCGGAATAGCGACCGGAGATCGGCGCCACCGTCGCGCCCATGATGCCCAGAATGCCGAAGGCGCCCACCACCGCCGGGCCGAAGCTATAGGCCGGGCTTTGCAGCAGCGGCGTGAGTCCCACCCAGAACACGCTGAAGCTGGCGAAAAACAGCCCGCCGGTGATGCCGGCAAAACGCAGATCGCGATGCAGGGCGAACTGCTTCAGGGTGGAGCCGAGCAGGGCGGCATAGCTCTGGTCTGTGGCGTGGGCATCAACCGGCAGACGCGGCAGCACGCGCCAAAGCATGATCCACATCCCAATGTTCACCAGCGTGGCGAAGGCGAACACCGCTTGCCAGTTCAGCAGCGCCGCAATGCCGCCAGCCAGCACCCGACCCCCCAGAATGCCCACGAGCAGACCGCTCATCACCAGGCCGATGGCCTTGCCGCGCGCCTGCGGCGGCGCGAGGTGCGCCACCATGGGAATGATCTGCTGCGCAATGCTGGAGAGCATGCCGATGGCGAACGAGGCGGTGGCGAGCAGCAGCACGCTGGGCGCCAGCGCAGCGCCGATCAGCGCGGGCACGAGCAGCGCAGCCATGATGAGAATCACCTGGTGCCGCGCATGCCGGTCGCCCAGCGGGCCGAGGAACATCAGCCCCGCGGCGTAGCCGATCTGCGTGGCCGAGGGCACGGCCGCCACACCAGCCACGGTGGTGTGAAACTGCCGCGCGAACTGCTCCAGCAGGGGCTGGGCGTAGTAGATATTGGCGACCGACACCCCACAGGCCACCGCCATATAAGCAATGAAATGGCGCGATAGGGGCGGATGTGCGCAGAGCTGGGGGGCAGCGACGGAGACGTTTGCAGACATGGTGAATTTTGCGAATGCACCATTGTCGCGGCGCATCAAAAAGGCCGCTTGTCGGGGGACTTCACTCCGGCCCGCTCGCCCCTGCGTTTTCTCAAAAACGCCGTGCAAAGACTCAGCCCGGCGGCGGGTGCGAGTCTTTACAGCCCTAGGCCGAGCAGCAGGCTGCGCAGTTCGCGCAGGACCAGATCGACATTCGGGTGCTCGGCGGCGAAACGGGTGGCCAGGGTTTGCGCCTGTTCCGCGAGATCGTCGTTCGGCGCGGGAGCCGATTCAGTCTGCTTGCGTTCGAGTGCGGCCTGAATGTCGCGATCCAGGGTCTGCAGCAGGCTCTTGAGCTCGGGGTCGATGGCGGGCTGCGATTGCAGCACGGTGTGCAGGCGCTGCAGGGTGTCGCGGATTTGTGTATCAGACATGATGTAGTTGATTGCAGGAGACTAAGGCATTGTGCCCAGACGCGGCAGGCGCGGCAAGCAAATAGCTCAAACCTAGCTGTCAAATCATCGCCAGAGGCTGTTTATGGCTCGGCGGGGCAAAGGCGGCGTCCAGCGCTTGCAGATCGCTTGCCGAAAGTTGCAACTCGGCGGCGGCCAGATTGTCTTGCAGGTGCGCGGTACGCACGGCCTTGGGGATGGCAATGACCTCGGGTTGGCGCAGCACCCAGGCCAGCGCCACCTGAGCCGCGCTGACGCCGAGCCGCTGACCGATCGTCTGCAACACGGGATGGCCGCCGAGCGCGCCTTGATCAATAGGGCTGTAGGCCATGAGCGGTAGCCGGTGGCGCGCCTGCCAAGGCAGCAGATCGAATTCCACGCCCCGAGCGCCCAGGCTGTAATAGACCTGATTGGCGGCGCAGGCCGATCCGCCTGGCAGCGCGAACAGCTCTTCCAGATCAGCCACATCGAAATTGCTCACGCCCCAGTGACGGATCAAGCCGCGGCGCTGGAGTTGGGCAAACCCGGCCAGCGTTTCAGCCAGCGGGTACTCGCCGCGCCAATGCAGCAGGTACAGATCGATGCGGTCGAGCTTCAAGCGCTGCAGGCTGCGTTCGCAGGCTTCGATCACCCCGCGGGCGCTGGCATGGTGCGGGTACACCTTGCTGACGATGGTGAGGTCTTCGCGTTGCGCCTCGCCTGCGGCAAACGCCTGCCGCAGCGCCTCGCCCAGCATGCTCTCGGCGCCGCCTTCGCCGTACATCTCGGCGGTGTCGATCAGGCGGTATCCCATGCGCAGCGCTTCGCGCACCGCAAGGATTTCATCGGCGCGCACCTCGGCGCGTTCGCCCATACGCCAAGTGCCCAGACCCAGTGCGGGGATGGTGCTACCGTCGGGCAACGTGCGTTGTGGCATGAGCATGGCGGAGGAGCGTCAAAACAAGAGTTGTAGCCAGTGACTGTCCACCGCGGCGAGCAGCAGTACCGCCACGATGAAGCCGACGACAAACGCCATCAACGTCTGCAGCAGGGCATTAGTCCGCCGCTGTTCCTGCAGCAGCTCGCGCAGCACGGGGTCGTCGCGCTTTTCCTGCGCCAGCAGGGCCTGATGCAGCAGACGAGGGATTTCTGGCAGGTATTGTGCGTAGCGGGTCGATTCGTTCTTGAGCTTGTCGCGGAAGGCAGGCCAGCCCACCTGGCTTTTCATCCATTTTTCGAGAAAGGGCTGCGCTGTCGTCCAGAGATCGAGATCGGGGTCTAGCTGGCGACCCAGCCCTTCGACGTTCAACAGTGTTTTTTGCAGCAGTACGAGCTGGGGCTGGATTTCCACCTTGAAGCGGCGCGAAACCTGAAACAGCCGCAACAGCACCTGGCCGAGAGAAATGTCTTTCAGCGGGCGGGCGAACTGCGGCTCGCAAACGCTGCGCACCGCCGCTTCGAGTTCATCGATGCGGGCATCGGCCGGCACCCAGCCCGACTCCACATGCAGTTCGGCCACGCGCTTGTAATCGCGGCGGAAAAAGGCAATGAAGTTCTGCGCCAGATAGTCTTTATCGAAGTCGGACAGGGTGCCGACAATGCCGAAGTCCAGCGCGATATAGCGGCCGAATGTCTCGGGCTGCAGGCTGACCATGATGTTGCCCGGGTGCATGTCGGCATGAAAGAACCCGTCGCGGAACACCTGGGTGAAAAAGATATCCACCCCGGCCTTGGCCAGTTGCTTGAAGTCGACGCCGGCCGCACGCAGCGCGTCGACACGGCCGATTGGCACGCCGTACATGCGCTGCATCACGATCACGTCGCTGCGGCACAGCTCCCAGTGCATTTCGGGAATCAGCAGCAGGTCGAGCGAGGCCATATTGCGCCGTAGTTGCGTGCCGTTGGCCGCCTCGCGGACCAGGTCGAGCTCGTCGTGCAGGTATTTGTCGAATTCGGCCACCACTTCGCGCGGTTTCAGTCGCTTGCCCTCACTCCACAGCCGGTCTACCCAGGCTGCCATGGTGTGCATCAGCGCGAGATCTTCATCGATGACTTTGTGCATGCCCGGACGCAGCACCTTGACCGCCACCTCGGCGCCGCCCTGTTGCAAGGGCAAGGTGGCGAAATGCACCTGTGCGATCGAGGCGCTGGCCACCGGCTTGCGCTCGAAGGTAGCGAACAAGGTTTCGATGGGTCTACCGAACGAACGCTCGATGATGGCTACGGCGACCTCGGAGTCGAACGGGGGCACGTTGTCCTGAAGCTTGGCGAGTTCGTCGGCGATGTCGGGCGGCAACAGGTCGCGGCGGGTGGAAAGCACTTGGCCGAATTTGACAAAAATCGGCCCCAGACTCTCCAGCGCCAGACGCAAACGCTCGCCGCGTGGACGATTGAGCGGACGCCCGAAGCTGAGCACGCGGGAGAGCCGACGCAGCCAGGGATGGCGAAAGCTCGACAGCGCCATTTCATCCAGACCGTGGCGCAGGATGACGGAAACAATCTTCAGCAGGCGGAGCAGGCGGCGCATCGGTCGTTCAGTTCTCGCGGGCGCTCGATTGCTTGCGCAACAGGGCAAGACGCTTTTCCAGCCGTGCGGCTTGATCGCGCAATTCGCGCACTTGTTCTTGCATTTGCGCCAATTCGCCGCGGCTGACCAAAGCAAGCGGGCTCGCGGCAAACCAGTCGCGCGCATCGTCGTGGGCACGCGTCCAGGCTTGCTGTCCCTGTGCCGCCAGCTTTTGCCCGGCCCGGGAAATGCGGTGCGCAGGAATATCGCCGACGAGTTGCGCGAGATCGTCTTCAGCATCCCAGCGCACATGCGCCATCAGCCATGACAGCGTCTGGGCCAGCTCGGCGTCCCCGGTGATGCGGGCGCCCGTCAAATTCAGCGGCGCGCGCTTGGCGATGGCCTCACGCAAGGCATCCACATCGAGGGTGATGTGCAGGTCGGCCTCATCATTACCGAGCGCTGTAGACGTTGCAGTGCGCAGCAAGCCTTGCGGTTCGATCTCCCATGGCAAATCAATACCCAGCGCAGTGAATACCACCGTCTTGCCTGCATGGGCGCCAAGCTTGCCCTGAGCGCGTGGGTCGGATGCGAGCAGATGATTGAGCGCTGGCAAAACCAGGTACTGCAGTCTGCGCACCAGCGAAGTGCGATCGGGAATCAGGGGCTGAAAGTCGGGAATGCGCATGAGGAATGGCGTTTAATGACGCATTCTAGGAGCCTGCCTCCGTTGAGAGGTTTGGCCGCGCAAGCGCTGCATGAAAAACGCCGCAGCGCTTGCGCGGCTGCGGCGTAGAGTGAAAGCGCAGCAGGGTAGATTCGGTGCGTCAATTCAACTGCTGAATACCGGCCAGTTGCCAACCGCTGGAGCCATCGCGAGGTTTCACCAGGTTCCACACCTCGCGCACCGGGCTCGCGCCACCCCAGGTTTCTTCGCGCACCAGACCGGAGAACTCGACACTGGCAACGTATTCAGTCGGGGTTTCTTCCAACGCGAGCAGCGAGGCTTCGAGGGTCACGATTTCCGTTTTGTTGGGCGTCATGCCGCGTTGTTGCAGATCGGCAGCCAGGGCGTCGTACATCTCGGCGGTGGTGAAGGTTTTCAGGCTGTTCAGATCAGCCGCATCCCAGGCTTGCTGCAAGCGGATGTAGTGCTGCTTGGCGCTTGCCAGAAACCCGTCGCGATCAAAATCGGCCGGAATGCTCGCCCCACTTGCGGTTTGCGAACCGGCACCAGGCGTCCACTGCGCCGGCATATGCGTTTCGACGCCCAGCGGAGCCTGCGCATAGCCCTGCGAAGCGCCTGCATATTGCATGGGCTGGGCGGACTTGTCAGTGCTGGACTTGCGACGCAGCAGATTGAAAATCCAGAACGCGGCCAGCGCGAGCAGACCGATCATCAGCGCCGAGCCGAGGAAGGAGCCCAGCGCGCCGCCGAAGCCGAGTGCGTGGAACAGCGCGGCAAGACCCAGACCGGCAGCCAGACCCCCCAGAATGCCACCCCAGCGGCTGGGCTGCTTGGCGGGCGGCGTGGCCGCGGCCTGCTGACGCGTGGCGGCGGGCGCGGCTTGTTGCGGCGGTGCCGCTTCGCGCTGCGTAACGGCATTGCTCTGCCGCCCCATGCTCTTGCCGCCGCCCATACGTTTGGCATGCGCATCGACAGCGCTCAGTGCAAGACCCAGAGCGAGAGTCAATGTCAGGCCGAAGGTCAGAAGGGTGCGAAGCAAGCCAGTCGTTTTCATGCAATTTCCAGAAAGTCGAGAAGAAGTGACATTTTGTTACCAGATCGGTGGAAAAGTTCAATGCGCGCGTTTTGCATTGCGTCAGCTCAAAATTTTTGCCCGATATGTAGCGCAACGACGCCAGCTGTCAGGTTGTGCCAATCGACATGACCGAAACCCGCTTCACGCATCATGCCAGCGAGGGTTTCCTGATCCGGGTGCATGCGGATGGATTCGGCCAGGTATTGGTAGCTCTGCGGGTCGCCCGCAACCATCTTGCCCAAGCGCGGCAAAACCTGGAAGGAGTAGAGGTCGTAGGCCCCGCGCAACGGCGCCCAGGGCTTGGAAAACTCCAGCACGAGCAATTTGCCGCCCGGCTTGAGCACACGTTGCATCTCGCGCAGCGCCGCATCTTTGTGGGTCATGTTGCGCAGGCCGAATGCCACGCTCACCAGATCGAATTGCGCGTCCGGGAAGGGCAGCTTCTCGGCGTCGCACAAGACCGTCGGCACCAGCACACCAGAGTCGATGAGCCGGTCTCGGCCCGCCCGCAGCATGGAGCCATTGATGTCGCTCATCACCACTAGGCCAGTGGGCCCGACCTTGCGGGCGAAAGCGCGCGACAGATCGCCGGTTCCCGCAGCGACATCCAGCACGCGCTGACCTGGGCGCACACCCGAGAGGGCAATGGTGAACGCCTTCCAGACGCGGTGCAGGCCGCCACTCATCAAATCGTTCATCACGTCATAGCGCGACGCGACCGAATCGAACACACCCCGCACGCGCTCAGCTTTTTCATCTTCGGCAACCTGCTGGTAGCCGAAATGGGTGGTAGAGGTGGATTGGGTATCGGACATGGGAAGCTCAATGCGAGGGTCAGTAAGGCTCAGTGAGACGAGCAGTGGTGTGCGTTGGACGTAGCCTCAGGCATGGGCGCGTCGCGGTCGGCACCGGCAGCCTGTAGGCGGTTCAGATAGTCGGCCCAGAGCGACTCCTGGTTTTGCCCCAGGAAATGCAAATAGTCCCAACTGTAGATGCCGCTGTCATGGCCGTCCGAGAAGTGCGGCTGGATGGCGTAGTTTCCGACCTGCATCACACTATCGATCTCGACGAGACGCTTGCCAGTCTGCAAGGTTTCCTGCCCAGGCCCGTGCCCGCGCACCTCGGCAGACGGCGAAAAGACCCGCATCAGCTCAAACGGCAGCAGGTATTGGGTTCCGTCGGCATAGGTGAGTTCGAGCACGCGAGATAACTTGTGCAGAACGATGGCCTGAGGCCAATCGGTGCGAGGGGTGGGAGAGGGCATGAGCAGATACCGAACTGGAACAAGCATATTGTCTCTCAGAGTCGCCAACAGCATTTGCCCCCTGCGGCAGGCATGGGCGGTTCAGGTGAAGAAGAGATGAGAGAAAAAGAGAGAGACGAAAAACGGAGGCGAAAAAAAACCCAGGTCGATGTCGACCTGGGTGAATTGCACACTCCCTGAAAGAGCCAGTAAAGGCTCAGTCACCATTTGATACAAATTGAGACGAGTTGTCCAGACAATTTTTTATCCGACTTGTTCATGCTGGAATTACGCGTGCATGCGCACTGCCTGGCATCAGGCAGCATGGACTGGAATCCCAAACGGAGATTGGTGCCGACTATCCGAATC
This sequence comes from Thiomonas sp. 13-64-67, assembly GCF_002282795.1. Classification (NCBI taxonomy): domain Bacteria; kingdom Pseudomonadati; phylum Pseudomonadota; class Betaproteobacteria; order Burkholderiales; genus Thiomonas; species Thiomonas sp. 13-64-67. Next base: position 86,383 of record NZ_NCKP01000015.1, on the reverse strand, counting down.
GAACGGATGACCTACCGCTTACAAGGCGGTTGCTCTACCAGCTGAGCTAAGTCGGCGTAGGCGCTGTTGAGCGCCGGGTTGCGTGGGCCGGTTATCCGGTGACCTTGAGGCCGCCGGACTACTTCACGCGGGTCAGATGCGCTCCGCCGGGGCGGGGGGCGCCGGGGGGCGGTTCGGAGGAAGGTTCTTCCGATTCCGATGCTTTGGATTTTACCGGCTGCAGCCGCGTGGGCTTGCTGGCTTTAGCCGGTTCGTCCTGGTCTTCTGCGGCGGGCGCGTTGTTGGCTTCACCGATCTCGGCTGATTCGTCATCGGTTTCGACCGGAAAGGCCATGCCTTGGCTGTTTTCCCGCGCATAGATGGCTGAGACTTGACCGATGGGGACAAGAATGTCTCTGGCCACGCCGCCGAAACGTGCCTTGAAGCGAATTTCATCGTTGCCGATGTTCAGCGCGCTGGTGGCGTCGAAGCTGATGTTCAGCACGATTTCACCGTTCTTCACGAACTCCATCGGCACCCGCGCACCAGCCCCGACCTGTACGGCCAGGTAGGGGGTCAGACCATTATCCGTGCACCATTCGTACAGGGCGCGGATGAGGTAGGGCTTGGTTGAGCCGATGTTTTGCGAATCGCTGTTCATCACGGTGCACCGAACTGCTTACTTGCGCATGATCTTTTCGGAGGGCGTGAGCGCCTCGATGTAGGCGGGGCGCTGGAAAATGCGCTCGGCATACTTGGCCAGCGGCAGCGCCGACTTGGGCAGATCGATGCCGTAATGATCGAGGCGCCACAGCAGCGGGGCGATGGCCACGTCGAGCATGGAAAAGTCTTCGCCCAGCATGTATTTGTTTTTGAGGAATACGGGTGCGAGCTGCGTCAGGCGGTCGCGAATGGCGCTGCGGGCCTTTTCGAGCGCTTTTTCGTTGGACTTGGTGGCGCGCGATTCGAGTGTCGTCACGTGTACGAACAGTTCCTTTTCGAAATTGAACAGGAACAGTCGCACGCGGGCGCGGGCCACCGGATCGCCGGGCATGAGCTGCGGGTGCGGGAAGCGCTCGTCGATGTACTCGTTGATGATGTTGGATTCGTACAGGATGAGATCGCGCTCGACCAGGATGGGCACCTGTCCGTAGGGATTCATGACGCTGACGTCTTCGGGTTTGTTGAACAGGTCGACGTCACGGATTTCGAAATCCATGCCTTTTTCGAACAGCACGAAGCGGCAACGCTGCGAAAACGGGCAGGTCGTGCCGGAATAGAGCACCATCATGAATGCAGACTCCTGAAAGACGAAACGGGGTGGCAGTGCCACCCCGGCGATGCGGATTGGGCTGCGCGCCCGGGGTGCGGGCGCTAGCCAGAGTTAGGTGACATCTTTCCAGTATTCGGATTTCAGCTTCCAGGTCATGAAGCTGAACAATCCCAGGAAAATGAGCACGATGACGCCAAGGCGCTTGCGGAACAGTTGATCGGGTTCGGCCATCCACTGCATGTAGGCGACGAGGTCGGCAACCGTCGAATCATACTCGGTTGTCGATTCCGACCCTTTCGTCAGCTGGGTGTAGCCGACGAAAGTCTTGAGCTTGATGGCCGGATCGGCGGGGTCGGGGCCGACCTGGAAGTTGGCGGCGCGCTCACCCTGCAACATCCACAGCGGGTTGGGCATGCCCACGCCGGGGAAGACCAGATTGTTCCAGCCGGTCGGCCGCGTATCGTCGCGATAAAAGGTGCGCAGATAGGTGTAGAGATAGTCCGTGCCGCTGCCGCGATGCGAAGCCAGCGCCTTGGTGATGATGGACAAATCGGGCGGATTGGTGCCGAACCACTTCTCCGCCTGAACGGGTGTCATGGCCACACGCATGGTGTCGCCAATCTTCGCATCGCCGAACATCAGGTTGTGCTGAATCTGGTCGTCTGTCAGGCCGATGCCGCGCAGGCTTTCATACCGCATGTACTTGGCGGAATGGCAGCCGATGCAGTAATTGACGAACAAGCGGGCGCCGTTTTGCAGCGCCAGCACATTGTTGACCCGGTAGGGGGCATGATCGAGCGGAATTTCTTGCTCTTCCGAGGCGGCGCTGGCGGCGCCTTGCAGCATCAGCCCGAGTAGCAACCCCAGGCACAGACGTCGCAGAAGCGGGTGCAGGAAGGAGGTCATGGTGGCGGGCATCAGTGGGCTTTGTAGGTCAGGCGTTGCGGCACGGGTTTGAATTCCCCCAGGCGGCTCCACCACGGCATGAGGAAAAAGAAGCCGAAGTAAAGCAGGGTGCAGGTGAGCGCCACGGCGTAGGCCACGGGCGAGGGCGGCTGGATGCCGAAGTAGCCCAGCACCACGAAGTTGATGGCGAACAGGGTGTAGACGGCCCGGTGCCAGGTGGGGCGGTAACGGATCGACTTGACGGGCGATTTGTCGAGCCAGGGCAGGAAGAAAAAGATGATCACGGCGCCGCCCATGCTGACCACCCCCCAGAACTTGGCGTCTACCGTGGCAAGCGCCCAGAACAGCAGGCCGCCGCCCACGGCAAACGAAACGGCGCGGCCGGGTTTGCCGCGGTTGCGCCACAGGGCAAACAGCGTGGCCACGACCACCACGCCCATCCAGATGTGCACGGTGTTGCTCGTCGTCGCGCGCAGGATGGAGTAGAACGGCGTGAAGTACCAGACCGGGGCGATGTGCGGCGGGGTTTTCAGCGGGTTGGCCGGAATGAAGTTGTTGTGCTCCAGGAAGTAGCCGCCGAACTGCGGCGCGAAGAACACCACGGCACAGAAAATCATCAGGAACACGGACAGCCCGAACAAATCGTGCACGGTGTAGTAGGGGTGGAACGCCACGCCGTCACGCGGAATGCCGCGGCCGTCTTTGTTGTCCTTGATTTCGACGCCGTCCGGGTTGTTCGAGCCGACCTGGTGCAGGGCGATGATGTGCGACCCCACCAGGCCGATGAGCAGCAGCGGAATGGCGATGACATGGAAGGCGAAAAAGCGGTTGAGCGTGACATCGCTCACCACGTAGTCGCCACGAATCCACACCGCCAGATCGGGGCCGATGTAGGGGATGGCGGAGAACAGGTTGACGATGACCTGCGCGCCCCAGAACGACATCTGCCCCCACGGCAGCAGGTAGCCGAAAAAGGCCTCGGCCATCAGGCTCAGAAAGATCAGGCAGCCGAAAATCCAGATGAGTTCGCGCGGGGTGCGGTAGGAGCCGTAAATCAGGCCGCGGAACATGTGCAGATACACCACGATGAAAAACGCCGAGGCCCCGGTGGAGTGGATGTAGCGAATCAGCCAGCCCCAGTTGACATCGCGCATGATGTATTCGACCGAACCGAAGGCCAGCGCGGCGTCGGGCTTGTAGTTCATCACCAGGAAAATGCCGCTGATGATCTGAATGGCCAGCACCACGATGGACAGTGAGCCGAAGTAGTACCAGAAATTGAGGTTTTTCGGCGCGTAATACTCGGTCAGGTGCGCGCTCCACAGCGAGGAGAAGGGAAAGCGCTTGTCCACCCAGCCGCGCAGCCCGCCGTGTTCGGGGGCGGCGTGCGCGCCGTGCAGCGATTGATCGGCCATTGAGGTGTCTCCTGTTTGTTTTGTGGGGAGGGTGCAGCGGGAGGAAAATCGGGAGGAAGGGCGGGAGGTCAGGCTTTCTCGTGTTCGCCGATGCGCACCTTGGCGTCGGTCACATACATATACGGCGGCACGACCAGGTTGTCGGGGGCGGGCATGTTCTTGAACACGCGACCCGCCAGATCGAACATCGAGCCGTGGCAGGGGCAGAGAAAGCCGCCATCCCAGTCCGAGGGCAGGGAGGGTTGCGGCCCCGGCGTGAAGCGGTCGACCGGTGAGCAGCCCAGATGGGTGCAGATGCCCACGACCACGAGATATTCTTTTTTGATCGAGCGCCACTGCGTTTGCGCCCAGGCCGGAGTGGGGAAGGCGGTGCGCTTGGAGTCGGGATCGGCGACGAGGGGTTGGGTTTCGTTGAGCGACTCCAGCATGGCCGGGGTGCGGTGCAAAATCCACACGGGTTGGCCGCGCCACAGCACGGTCATTTTTTCACTCGGACGCAGCGAGCTGATGTCCACATCCACCGGCCCGCCTTCGGCGCGGGCCTTGGCGGAAGGCGCGAGCGAATCGACAAAAGGCACGGCCGCTCCTCCTGCTGCCACGCAACCGGCGCAACCCGTTGCAATCAACCATGTGCGACGCTTTGAATCCATGTCCGTACTCCGCGAAAGATGGCGCATTGTTCCCTGCGCGGCACCGCTTGGACATTAGGACAACCCTCTATAAGCAGTCACTGATTTGGACGTTTGTCGTTGACAAAAATCAATCATGCAAGTGCTGCGGTGCAACAAAGTGAAACCCGTTCGACCGGCGGCGCGATGTTGCTTGGAGGCGTTTGCGAGGCTGGGGTTCAGTTGGGCAGCTCGGCGATCGACAACGGGCGGCGCAAGGTCATGCGCTTGGCGTAATGGCCTTCCATGCGCTCGAGCACGCCGGAGAGAAAGCGTACGGCCTCGACGATGTGCGGCCCTTTGTTGAGCATGGCGCACTCGGCGCGAATGCTCAGGGCGGCATCGCTGACCTCGGGGCGGGAGGGTAGGCCGCTGCGGGCCATGGTGTCGAGAATCTGGGTGGCCCAGATCACCGGCAGGTGGGCGGCCTCGCACATCCAGAGAATTTCTTCCTGGGCTTCGGACAACCGCTCGAACCCCAGTTCCACCGCCAGATCGCCGCGCGCGACCATGACGCCCAGGCGCGGGTGCGCCAGGGCTTCGAGCAGGATGGCGGGCAGGCGATCGAAGGCTTGACGGTTTTCGATCTTGAGCACCACACCGGCATCGTCGCGCTGTCGTGCGCTGAGTTCCGCGCGCAACTGGCGCACGTCTTGCGGGCTGCGCAAAAAGGACAGTGCAACCAGATCGAGATGGCGAGCCATTGCGGCGAGATCGTCTCGGTCTTTTTCGGTGAGCGCGGGAAGGTCGAAGCGGGTGTCGGGAAAGTTGATGCCCTTTTCCGCCTTGAGCCGACTGCCGCTCGGCTCGGCGTGGGTGATGCGCAGTTGCAGGGTGTCGTCTGTTCGGGTTTCGATGACCGCGCCGATGCGCCCGTCGTCCAGCCACACGCTTTGCCCGACCTGCGCCGAGGTGAAGGCGGCATCGAGCGTGCAGTGCACCTGCTGCGGCGTGGTGAAGGCGCCATCGTCGCCGCGCTGCCCAGCATGGCCGGGGCATTCTTCGCGCAGCAGCACCAGCGGGTCGCCGACGAACAGCCGCAGTTCGCCCGGAACTTCGGCGATGCCTTGCAGTGTGCCTGCGGCCATCTCGGCAGAGTCGTTCGTCAGCTTGAACGGCATGCCTTCGGCCAAATAAGCCGAGCGTTCGAAGGCAAACACCAGCAGCGCGCCCTCGCGGGAAATCAGTCTGCCTTGCCGCGCGCGCGAGCGCAGATCGGTGACCTGCAGCCGGGCGGACGGCGGCAACTGCGCGGGCAGGGGCGGATGCAGCGCTCCGGCGTGCAGCAGGATTTGTCCCTCGGGAACTTGCGGTGGCGGGCCCTCACCGCACCACAGCGCCAGCAGCGCAGGGGCGATGATTTGTCCGCGCACATCGTGCCGGGGCCGCAGATGCAGGATGCGGCCCTGCGGCAGCAACTCGCCCGTGCGCGACTTGGGCCCCGCCAGATCGATCTGCACCAGCGGACGGCGCTGCGGCGAAGCGTCGGTGTCATGAACAAGCTCGGCCATGCGTTGCCAGACGGCAGCATCGTCATGCGCGCAGTTGATGCGGGCGATGTCCATGCCGGCCTCGGTCAGGGCGCGTAGCCCTGCAGCGTCTTGCGCGGCTTCAGTGGCCAGCGTCACCATGATGCGCACCTCGCGCCGCGGTCGCGGCGGGTTGAGCAGGGCGGTGGTGTTGTGCTGCAGCAGTTGCAGGCCCTCGACGAACGTGCAGGGAGGCGCAGGGCGCTGGCTGCGGGCATGGCCGAGCAAGTCTTCGAGCCGGTCGAGCACCGCGTCGAGCGCGGCGAGCACATGGGTTTCCAGCATGCCCAGCGAAGACAGGCCGATCTGAGCCAACTGGGTCTGCAACGGCCGCAGATCGGCCTGGCGCACGGCGATGTAGTGCAGCAGATTGCGGGCGCTGGCGCGGCGCTGCGGCGGCAGCGCGTCGATGCGGTCTTGGTGGGCTTGCTCATACGCGAGCGCGGCGCGGCGTAATTCGGAGACCGCGTCGTACAGCAGGCGGGGAGGAGAGGGCGTGGGTACGGCAGACATGTGCGCTTGTTACCACGCGCAGGTGTCGGCCCTGTGTCAATCCAAGTGGTGACATCAGAGCGTCACATCGCCCATTCACAGTGAAGGCATCAATCCGGGAGAAAAACGAGATGAACGATTCAGTGCACAACGGCATGGACGTGTCCATGCGCGATTTCAAAATGGGCATGGGCATGATGAACCGCGAGGCCGCCAGCACGATGAAGGCGTTTGGTGCCTTCATGGGCGAGGCGCTGGGCGATGGCGTGCTCGACGCCAAGACCAAGGAACTCATCGCCCTGGGCATGGCGATTACCGCGCGCTGCGTCTATTGCATCGGCATCCATGTCGAGAAGTCGTTGCGTGCGGGCGTGAGCCACGCCGAAATCGTCGAGGTCTGCAAGGTGGCCATCGTCATGGGCGGCGGCCCGGCGATGACCTATATCGCCGAAGTCAAGAAGGCGCTCGATCTGTTCGAGCAGGTTCACGCTTGAGCGCTTCCCTGCTCACGCCTTAAAACCCTTCGTCCTCGCGCAAATAACGCCATTGCCCCAGCGGCAGTGCACCGAGGCGCAAGCCGCCGATGCGCACGCGCTTGAGACCGGTAACTCGCAGGCCGACGAGCTCGCACATGCGGCGAATCTGGCGCTTCTTGCCTTCGCGCAGCACAAAGCGCAATTGCTGCGGGTTGATCCATTCCACCTGCGCCGGCCGCAGCGGCTGATCGTCGAGCTTCAGACCGTGGCGCAGCAGGGCGAGGCGGCTCTCGGGAAAGGCGGCCTGCACGTCTTCTTCGGCGCCGTTGCGGGCCGGCGCATCGGTCAGGCTGACCCGCACCAGATATTCCTTCTCCACCGCGCTGTCTTCGCCGATGAGTTGACGGGCGATGCGGCCGTCTTGCGTGAGTACCAGCAGGCCGGTGGAGTCGATGTCCAGCCGACCCGCCACGGCCAGATGCCGCAAATGCGCGGGTGAAAACGGCTGCGGCGCTTCGCATTCGGCCCAGCGATTTTCGGCCTTGATGAGCGCGACCGCCGGGGTGTAACCGTGCTCGGCCTGCGCGCTGACATAGCCCACCGGCTTGTGCAGCAAGATGGTGACCTGCGCCGCCTGCCGGTGCTGCGCCGCCTTGCGGATGACAATGCGCGAAGCGGGCAGATTGCCCGCTACCTTGGTGCCGAGCACCGCGGGTGCGCCGTCGAGCAGCACCCAGCCGCGCTCGATCCAGTCGTCTGCTTCGCGCCGCGAGGCCAGGCCGAGTTCGGACATGCGCTTGGACAGGCGCACTTCGGCGGCGGGATCGCCCTGCGGTGCGGGCGCGGCCACCGTTTTGGCGGGTGCGCTGCGCCGGGGTGCGGGTTCGGAAGAGCGCGGCCGTCCTGGCCAGACGGAAGCGGGGCGCGGTTTGGTCGTCATGGGTCGATGGGTTGAGCCGGCTGGACGCGCCGCATCAGCGTGAACAAACCGCTCGCCAGCGCGCGCAGCGGCAGTTGCGAGACCAGCAGGCCGCTGAACACCAGCGCGCAACCGAACAGGGCGCGTGCGTCCAGCGACTGATGCAGCACCAGCCACGCCGCGAGCGCGGCGAACACACCTTCCATGCTGAAAATCACCGCGGCGTGCGCGGGCACGGCGTGGCGCTGCGCGACCACTTGCAGGGTGTAGGCCACGCCGACCGACAGCGCGCCGCCGTAGAAAATGGTCCAGGCCGCGCGCTGCAGCGCTTCCAGACTGATTGATTCCACCAGCACCCCGGCGCCCAGGCATAGCAAACCGCAGACGACGAATTGCACCACGGCGAGTTGCAGCGGGTCGTGGCGCGGCGCCATGCGGCCCAGCAGCAGCAACTGCACGGTGATGAACAGCGCACCGCCCAACTCCAGCCAGTCGCCATGCCGCACGCTATAGCCCTGGCGCACACTGAGAAAGTACATGCCGCTTGCGGCCAGCAAGGCGCCCAGCCAGACGCCAGCGCCGACGCGCCGCCCCCACAGCAGGCCCAGCAGCGGCACCAGCACGACGTAGAGCGAGCTGATGAAACCGGCGTTGGCCACCGTGGTCGATTCCAGCCCGATCTGCTGCATGGAAATGGAGATGGCCACCACCCCGCCGAGCAGGCCGCCGTCGCGCAGCAGGCTGCGCGGATTTGAGGCAGGATGTGCAGCCGGATCAGGACGGCGGCGCAAGGCCATCACCGCTAGCACCACGGCAGCGCCCAGCATGAAACGCAGACCGGTGTAGTAGAACGGCCCCACCGTGCCGATGCTCGCGGTCTGGGCGACGAAGGCCGTGCCCCAGATGAGCGAAGCCAGCAGCATCAAGGCGCTAGCGCGGAGCGAGGCGGGGGGGGTGGACATGACAGAAAATAAAAAACCGCCGCGCAGAACAGGAAACCGAAATTGGCAACGACTCGCTGCGCAGCGGAGTGGCGAAATGATAAGTCTTACATGCTGCGCCGGTATTGCCCGCCCACCTCGAACAGCGCGGCGGTGATCTGCCCCAGGCTGCACACCCGCACCGCGTCCATCAGCACGGCAAACACATTTTCGTTATGAATGACGGCCTGTTGCAGCCGGTGCAGCAGGGCGGGCGCCTCGGCCGCGTGGCGATGGTGAAAGTCGGCCAGACGCTGCAGTTGCGACTCTTTTTCGGCCTCGGTGGAGCGCGCCAGTTCGAGATGCGCTGGAGCGGCGTCGCCGTGCGGATTGCGGAAAGTGTTCACCCCGATGATGGGCAACTCGCCGGTGTGCTTGAGCATTTCATAGTGCAGGCTTTCCTCCTGGATTTTGCTGCGCTGGTAGCCGGTTTCCATCGCACCCAGCACCCCGCCGCGCTCGGCAATGGCCTCGAATTCCTTGAGCACCGCCTCTTCGACCAGATCGGTCAGTTCTTCGATGACGAATGCGCCCTGATTCGGGTTTTCGCACTTCGCCAGCCCCCACTCGCGGTTGATGATGAGCTGAATCGCCATCGCCCGGCGCACGCTTTCCTCGGTGGGTGTGGTGATGGCTTCGTCATAAGCGTTGGTGTGCAGGCTGTTGCAGTTGTCGTAAATGGCGATCAGCGCCTGCAGCGTGGTGCGGATGTCGTTGAACGCAATTTCCTGCGCGTGCAAGCTGCGGCCGCTGGTCTGCACGTGGTACTTGAGCTTCTGACTGCGTTCGTTGGCGCCATACTTGTCGCGCATCGCCACCGCCCAGATGCGCCGCGCCACGCGGCCGAGCACGCTGTATTCCGGGTCCATGCCGTTGCTGAAAAAAAAGCTCAGGTTGGGCGCGAAATCGTCGATGTGCATGCCTCGGGCCAGATAGGCCTCCACAAAAGTGAAGCCGTTGCTCAGGGTGAAGGCAAGCTGGCTGATGGGGTTGGCCCCGGCCTCGGCGATGTGATAGCCACTGATGCTCACCGAGTAGAAATTGCGCACCCGGTGCTGCACAAAATACTGCTGAATATCGCCCATGACCTTGAGCGAAAACTCGGTGGAAAAGATGCAGGTGTTCTGTCCCTGGTCTTCTTTCAAGATGTCGGCCTGCACCGTGCCGCGCACGTTTTCCAGCACCCATTCGCGGATTTTCTGCGCCTCGTCATCGGTGGGTTGGCGGTGGTTGTCGGCCTCGAATTTGGCCATCTGCTGGTCGATGGCGGCGTTGAGGAACATCGCCAGAATCGTGGGCGCCGGGCCGTTGATGGTCATGCTCACACTGGTGGCAGGGTCGCACAGATCGAAGCCGTCGTACAGCACCTTCAGGTCGTCGAGGGTGGCGATGCTCACGCCCGAGTTGCCCACCTTGCCGTAGATGTCCGGGCGACGGTCGGGGTCGGCGCCGTAGAGCGTCACCGAATCGAAGGCGGTGGACAGGCGCTTGGCCGGCATGCCCTCGCTCAGCATCTTGAAGCGCCGGTTGGTGCGAAAGGCATCGCCCTCGCCAGCGAACATGCGGGTGGGATCTTCATTCTCCCGTTTGAAGGCAAAAGTGCCCGCGGTGTACGGAAAACTGCCCGGCACGTTGTCGCGCATCAGCCAGCGCAGCACCTCGCCGTGGTCGGCATAGCGCGGCAGCACCACCTTGCGCAGCGTGGTGCCCGACAGCGTGGTGTGGGTGAGGCGAGTGCGGATTTCGCGGTCGCGAATTTTCACCACATATTCGTCACCGGCGTAGGCGCGCTGCATGTCGGGCCACATCGCCAGCAGTTTGCGCGCGGCGGGCTGCATACGGGCTTCGCGCTGTTCGGCCAGATCGGTCACGGCCTGCACTGCGGAGATTTTGTGCGGGTTGGCCGCGTGCAGCATGCGGCCGCTTTCGCGCAACTGCTGCGCCTCGCGCGCCAGGGTCGATTGCGTCTCGACATTGCGGTGATAGCCACGCACCGCGTCGGCGATTTCCGCCAGGTAGCGGCTGCGCGCAGTCGGCACGATCGGGGTCTGATGGGTGCTGTGGCGTGTGGTGACCGGGGGCAGTCGTCCTTCGGAAAGCTTGAGTCCATGCTCTGCCAGCCGGGGTTTGATGGCCTGATACAGCGCCGTCACGCCGTCGTCGTTGAAGCGCGCAGCCATGGTGCCGAACACGGGCAGGTCTTCGGGCTTGGTCGTCCAGGCTTCGCGGTTGCGCTGCAGTTGCTTGGCCACGTCGCGCAGCGCGTCCATCGCGCCTTTGCGGTCGAATTTGTTGATGGCGACGAAGTCGGCGAAGTCGAGCATGTCGATCTTCTCCAACTGGCTGGCCGCGCCGAATTCCGGCGTCATGACGTACAGGCTGGCGTCGGCGTGCGGCACGATGGCCGCATCGCCCTGGCCGATGCCCGAGGTTTCGACGATGATGAGATCGAAGCCCGCCGCCTTGCACGCGGCGATGACTTCGGGCAGGGCGGCGCTGAGCTCCCCGCCCGATTGCCGGGTGGCGAGACTGCGCATAAAGACTTCATTACTGTTGCGCCACGGCCCGATGGCGTTCATGCGGATGCGGTCGCCCAGCAGCGCACCGCCGCTTTTGCGGCGGGAAGGGTCGATGCTGATGACGGCAATGCGCAGCGCGTCGTCCTGATCGAGCCGGGTGCGGCGGATCAGCTCGTCCACCAGACTGCTTTTGCCTGCGCCGCCGGTGCCTGTCACCCCGAGCACCACGCCGTGCGCGCTTTCAGCCTGCTGGCGAAGGCTGTGCATCAGCGCCGCGTCGGCAGTGCCGTTTTCAATCTGCGTGATCAGGCGTGCGAGCGAGGATGGCGAAGTCGGCAGCGCGGCGGTCGCCTGTTTTGCGTCCAGCGCGGGCAGGGGACGGTCGGCGCGTTGCAGCATGTCGCCGATCATGCCTTGCAGACCCAGCCGCTGACCATCTTCCGGGCTGTAGATCCGGGCCACGCCATACTGCTGCAACGCCTCGATTTCGTCGGCCACAATCACACCGCCGCCGCCGCCAAACACCTGAATATGCCCTGCGCCCTGTTCGCGCAGCCGGTCGATCATGTAGCGGAAAAATTCCACATGCCCGCCCTGATAGCTGGAAATGGCGATGGCGTGCGCGTCCTCCTGAATCGCCGCGGTGACGATCTCGTCCACCGAACGGTTGTGGCCCAGGTGAATGACCTCGGCCCCCATGCTGATGAGGATGCGCCGCATGATGTTGATGGCCGCATCGTGGCCGTCGAACAGCGAGGCTGCCGTCACGAAACGCAGCCGCTGCTGCGGCGAATAGGCGGCCAGCACTTTGGCCTCGGACAAGTCGGTCATCGCGGTCTCCTTCGACGCAGCGTGCATGGCGCAGCGGCATGATTGATTGACGTTTACGTCAATTAGAACTGTAGCCGATCTGCGACCGCACTGAGGCTCTATCTGGTTTGCGGTGCACTATCGCCAACTACGACAAAACCCTAAGTCTGTTTTCATATTTCCCCCTTACGCTTGTGGTCAGTTCAGCCAAACGGAGACAGGGGCGTCTTTGGTGCAGGCGGGCAATTGATCAGGAGACACTTATGCGCAGACTCTTTTTTCTCGCGCCAGATGTAAATAGCGCGCACGCTTTGGTCGACAGCCTGCTGCTGGCCCGTATTCCAGACAAGCACATCCACGTGTTGGCGCGGGAGGGAACGCCGATGGGCGACTTGCCCGAGGCGGGCGTGGCTCAGCGATCCGACCTGATTCCCGCCATCGAGCGCGGTGCGGCGGCGGGCGGCGCCACCGGCCTGGTGGCCGGGTTGGTGGCCGTGGCGATCCCGGGCATGGCCATCATTCCCGGTGGCGGGCTGGTCATTGCGCTGGCCGCGGCAGGAGCGCTGGTGGGCAGCTGGGCCAGCAGCATGGTGGGGGTGAGCGTGAGCAGCACCCGGCTTGAACGCTTCAAGGAGGCGATCGCGTCGGGTCAGGTGCTGGTGATGGCCGATGTGGCGCACGAGCAGGTGGAGTCCGTCATGCATCGCATGAAAGAGTGCTGCCCGAACGTGGCCTCGGAGGGGATGGACAACGACATTCCCGCTTTTCCGTAAGCCGATTGCTTCTCAGTCGCCCAGCAGATCCTTGGCCACGCGGGTGATTCTTGCCACGCCGGGGTGAGTGATGCGCCGCTCGACCGAGATGGCGTAGAACTCTTGGTGCATGTCGGCGCAGTGCCCGAGCAGCGCCACGCCAAGTTCGCGTGCGATGTCGGCTTGCAGCACGCTGGGGGCGGCAAACGCGCCCCGGCCCTCGCGGCCGAAGGCGGTCATCAGTGCGCCGTCCTCGAATTCCCCGGCGATGTGGGCGGCGATTTTGTTCTGGCCCAGCCATTGATCGATCTGCGCGCGCACCGCCGACGACGTGGCGGGCAGCAGCAGCGGCAGCTCTGACAGACACTGCGGAAAAGGCTGCGTGGCGCGCCCCAGCAGCGAGGTGCTGGCATAGAAACTCAAGGTGGTTCGGCCCAGCCGGTGGTTGAACGCCCGCACATTCACATGTGCGGGCAGCGGGGCGTCGGCGATCACCAGATCGAGTCGGTGCACCGCCAGATCGGCCAGCAGATCGTCCATTTCGCCTTCTTCGCACACCAGCCGGGGTGACTCGCCGCCTTGCAAGGCCGGTTCGATGAGGCGGTAGGCAATGGCTTTCGGGACAGCATCGGTCACGCCGATGCGCAGCGGCGCGGTGGGGCGCGCGGGTTGGTCGTGTTGCAGAGCGGCCTCCAGTTCTGCGCCCAGGGTGAAGATTTCCTCCGCATAACGCAACACCAGTTGGCCGGCCTCGGTCAGTTCAAGATTGCGGCCGCTTTTGCGCAACAGCCGTTTGTTGAAGTATTCCTCCAGCAGCTTGATCTGCCCGCTGAGCGTTTGCGGCGTGAGGTGCAGTTGCTTGCCCGCCCTCACGATGCCGCCCGTCTTGGCTGTGACCCAGAAGTAGTGCAAGTGCTTGAAATTCATTTTTGCGATCCCCAATCACTTCGAATAAGTCGAAATAAAAAAGTCGAAAATACGAATTTACGCGAAGTGACAACATCTCTAAAGTTCGTGCTGTCTTGATTCTTTTATGGAGTTCGACATGAACGAGAGCAATGCCTGGGGCAAGAGTGCCGTGGTGTATTCCACCGGCACGGCTGCCGCTCCTGATTCCGCCTCTATGCCGGCGCACCGCGTGCTGCGCAATACCTATGCCTTGCTGGCGCTGACCTTGACATTCAGCGCGGCGGTGGCCGCGGTGAGCGCCGCGCTCAGGCTGCCGCATCCCGGCATCATTCTCACCTTGATGGGCTATTTCGGCCTGCTGTTCGCCACTTACAAGCTGAGCAACAGCGTCTGGGGTCTGGGCGCGGTGTTTGCGCTGACGGGCTTCATGGGCTACACGCTGGGGCCCATCGTCAATCATTACCTGGCGATTGTCGGCGGTGGCGAGATTGTGGCGATGGCCTTCGGTGGCACGGCGCTGATTTTCTTCGGGCTGTCGGCCTGGGTGCTCACCAGCAAGCGCGATTTCAGCTTCATGGGCGGCTTTCTGTTTGCCGGCATGATCGTGGCGCTGCTGGCCGGATTGGCGGCCGTGTTCTTCCAGATGCCCGCGTTGTCGCTCGCGGTTTCGGCCGCGGTGGTGCTGCTGATGTCGGGCATGATTCTGTTCGAGACCAGCCGCATCGTGCATGGTGGCGAGACCAACTACATCCTGGCCACGGTGAGCCTGTTTGTCAGCATTTTCAACCTGTTCACCAGCTTGCTGCAGTTGCTCGGCTTCATGAACAGCGACGACTGAAGGAGCATGCGATGAACTGCCCGCACTGCGCAGAAACCACGCTGGTGATGGCCGAACGCCACGGCATCGAGATCGATTACTGCCCGAAGTGCCGTGGCGTGTGGCTCGATCGCGGCGAGCTCGACAAAATCATCGAGCGCGCCGCGGCGGCGGAACAGGCGGCGGCCCCGCGAGCGACCTCGCCCCAGCCCGTGGTACCCCAGTCGGCCCGCCAGCCGAATTTCGAGGACAGCGATTTTCGCCAGCGTTCCCACGATCCGCGCTTTGGCCAGCAGCCCTACAAAAAACGCAAGTCGCTGCTGTCCGATCTGTTTGATTTCGATTGACACACTGCGCTCCAACCGTGTCATTTCTTGGGGGGCTGCGGCCCCCCTTTTTTGCGCCTTCCTTTACGCTTTTTTGACTCGATCATGGAATTTCTGCACGCTTCGTTTCTGGGTTATGCGCTGTGGCTCTGGCTGGTGTTCGGCGGCGTGGTCGTCACCCTGCTGGCGCTCGACCTCGGGGTGTTGCACCGCGAGGGCGGCGAGATCAGCGTGACGGAAAGCCTGTGGCTGTCGGCGGGCTATATCGCCGTGGCGGTGGCTTTTGGCGGCTGGCTGTGGTGGCAGGTGGGAGCGCAGCAGGGCATGGATTACTTCACCGCCTATGCGGTGGAAAAAAGTCTGTCGCTCGATAACGTGTTCGTGATCTCGCTGGTGTTCACCGCCTTCGCCGTGCCGCGCGCTTTGCAGCACCGCGTGCTGTTCTGGGGCATTCTGGGGGTGATCGCGTTGCGCGCCCTGCTCATCGGCGCGGGCACCACGCTGGTGCAGGAATTCCACTGGGTGCTCTACCTGTTCGCCGCTTTCCTGATCTACACCGGCATCAAAATGCTGTGGGCTGCCGACCATGCGCCCGACCCGATGCGTAACCCGGTACTGCGCCTCATCCGCCGCGTGGTGCCGGTGACGGAGCAGTTGCACGGCAAGGCTTTTTGGGTGAAACAGCCTGACGCGCACGGGCGGGTGCGGCGCATCGCCACCCCGTTGTTCATGGCCTTGGTTACGGTGGAACTGGCCGATTTGGTGTTTGCGGTGGACAGCGTGCCCGCCGTGTTCGCGGTCACGGCCGATCCCTTTGTGGTGTACACGAGCAATATCTTCGCCATTCTGGGCCTGCGCGCGCTTTACTTCGCGCTGGCGGCCATTCTGCACCGCTTCGCCTACCTGAAATACGCGCTGGCGCTGGTGCTGGTGTTCATCGGCGGCAAGATCATCGCGGCCGAGCTGGTCGGCAAGATTCCCTCGGCCATCAGCCTGAGCGTGACTTTTGGCCTGCTGGCCGCGGGCGTGCTGTTCTCGTTGTGGAAAACACGTGAAGCAGCAAGCGAAGGCAGGCCTGCTGGGGGCTGACGATCAGCAAACGTGTCGCAAGCCAAGTTGGCTGATGCGACCGGGTCTGCGGCGCGTGCTGAATCAGCCCATCTCGCTCGCCTGTGTAATGACTTCGAGCAGCGCGGCGCCGTAGGTGTCGCGCTTTTTGTCGCCCACGCCGGAAATGCCGCGTAGCGCATCCAGGCTATCCGGCCGGGCCAGGGCGATGGCCTGCAGCGTGGCGTCGGGAAACACCACAAAGGCGGGCACGCCGTGCTCTTTGGCGGTGGCTGCGCGCCAGGTGCGCAGGTGGGCGAACAGCTCTGCATCGGCGCTCGACATGGCCTGCATGGTCAGTCGCGTGCCGGTCGACGTGGTGCTGCCGATGGTGCTGCGGCGACGGCGCTCCGCGCCGGGCTCGCGGTGCTTGAGGTGGATGCGCTGCGCGCCCTTGAGCACCGCGCGACTGGCGTCGGTGAGGTGCAGCACGTTGAAATGCGCAGCGTCGACTTCGACCAGTCGTTGCGCGACGAGCTGGCGCAGCAGCAGGCGCCAGTCAGTCTCGCTCAGATCAGCGCCAATGCCGAAGGTCGACAGCGCATGGTGGCCGTGGCGTTCGGTTTTTTCAGTGCGCTTGCCGCGCAGCACGTCGATGAGGTGGCTGGCGGCGAAGCTGGTGCCGCTGGCCTGGCGGCAGCGGTAGATGGTGGACAGCAGCTTTTGCGCGGCCTCGGTGGCGTCGATGAGTTGCGGCGGGTTGAGACAGTTGTCGCACAGGTCGATCAGCCGACGTTGCTGTACCACGTCGGCCAGGCCGTAAGCCATCCACGCGGTGGCGGGCAGGCCGTCGCGCCCGGCGCGGCCGGTTTCCTGAAAGTAACCCTCGATGGACTTGGGCATGTCGAGGTGGGCGACGAAGCGCACATCGGGCTTGTCGATGCCCATGCCGAAGGCGATGGTGGCCACCATGACGATGCCGTCTTCATCGAGAAAACGCCGCAGGTGCGCCGCGCGTGTGGCCGCGGGCAGGCCGGCGTGATAGGGCAAGGCGCGCAGGCCGTGGCCCGCGAGCATCTCGGCCACTTCCTCCACGGTGTTGCGCGACAGGGCATACACCACGCCGCAGTCATGCGGATGTTCGCTGCGGATGAACTGCAGCAGTTGCGCGCGGCCGTCGCGTTTTTCCACCACGCGGTAGCGGATGTTGGGGCGGTCGAAGCTGGAGACGAACTCGGCGCCGTCGTGCAGCAGGCGCTGCACGATTTCGTGCCGCGTGGGCTCGTCGGCGGTGGCGGTGAGGGCCACGCGCGGCACGTCGGGCCAGCGCTCGCGCAGCAGCGAGAGCTGGCCGTATTCCGGACGGAAATCGTGGCCCCATTGCGAGACGCAATGCGCCTCGTCGATGGCGAACAGGGCGATGCGCAAATCGTCGAGCAGAGCCTGGCCGGATTCGCTCAGCAGGCGTTCGGGCGCCATGTAGAGCAGGTCCAGCTCGCCCTGGCGCGCCGCGCGCTGCACGGCTCGGGCCTCTGTGGCGTCAAGGGTGGAGTTGAGAAAGGCGGCGCGTAGCCCCAGTTCGCGCAGCGCGGCCACCTGGTCTTGCATCAGCGCGATCAGCGGCGACACCACGATGCCCACGCCCTCGCGCAGCAGGGCCGGAATCTGGAAACACAGCGATTTGCCGCCGCCGGTGGGCATGAGTACCAGGGCGTCGCGGCCCGCAACCACATGATCGATGGCCTGGGCTTGCAAACTGCGGAACGCGGGGTAGCCCCAGACGTGTTGCAGAGCGTCTAGGGCAGAGGGAAACTTCTTGGGCATGGACGCTATTGTCGCTGCGCCGACAGCCTCACCTGCGCATCAGCGTGGACTTGCCGAACAGGCTCTCGATGAGATCGACCGCCACCTCGGCGGTACGGTTGCGCTCGTCGAAAGCGGGGTTGAGTTCCACCACGTCGAGCGAGGCCAGCAGTCCGGTGTCGGCGATCATTTCCATGCAAAGCTGCGCTTCGCGGTAGGTGGGGCCGCCGGGCACGGTGGTGCCCACGCCGGGGGCGATGTCGGGGTCGAGGAAATCGACATCGAAACTCACATGCAGATGAGTGTCGTTGTCCACGCCTTCGAGTGCCCGGCGCATGGCGTCGCGCATACCGTATTCGTCGATGTAACGCATGTCGAACACGTCGAGCCCGGCCTGATGCACCAGCCGTTTTTCCTCCGCGTCCACGCTGCGGATGCCGATCTGCCGGATGCAGGAGGGTTGCAGTTGCGGCGCCGGGCCGCCCAGGGTGGTGAGCGCTTGCGGGCCGTTGCCGCACAGGCAGGCCACCGGCATGCCGTGGATGTTGCCGGTGGGCGTGACGGTGTGGGTGTTGAAGTCGGCATGGGCGTCGAGCCACAGCACGCGCAGCTTGCGACCCTGTGCGCGGCAATGCTGCGCCACCGCGCTGAGCGAGCCGATGGCCAGGCAATGATCGCCGCCCAGCAGGATGGGCAGGGCTTGAGCCCGCAAGGCATCGCCCACGGCCTGATGCACCGCGGTGTTCCAGGCGATGACTTCGGGCAGATGGCGATAGCCGCAGGCCGGTGGTTGCCAAGGGTTGTGCGGGCCGATGAGATTGCCGGTATCGAGCACCGTCAGGCCCTGAGCGCGCAGGGCGCGGTCGATGCCGGCCACGCGCAGCGCTTCCGGCCCCATCGAGGCGCCGCGATCGCCCGCGCCGATGTCGGTGGGCGCGCCGATGAGATGAATGACGGGGCTGGCGCTCATGGAGCAACAGGCTCGGATTCGGCCTCTGTGTCGCTCTCTGCACTGACATCCGCACCGTTCAGCTCGAAGGCCCGCGCCAACACATCCCACGCCTGCTCGGCGGTTTCGACGAAGTGAAACAGATCCAGGTCTTCGGCGGCGATCATGCCGGTTTCGACCAGATAGTCGAAGTTGATCAGCTTGCGCCAGAAACTCTCGCCGAACAGCACGATGGGGCGCTGCCGCACCTTGCGCGCCTGCGTGAGCGTGAGCACCTCGAACAACTCGTCGAGCGTGCCGAAGCCGCCGGGGAAGCACACCAGCGCGACCGAGCGCATGAGAAAGTGCATCTTGCGCAGCGCGAAGTAGTGGAACTGGAAGCACAGCTCCGGCGTGATGTAGGGGTTGGGCCGCTGTTCGTGCTGCAGCACGATGTTCAGGCCGATGCTTTTGCCCTGGGCTTCGAACGCGCCGCGGTTGCCCGCCTCCATGATGCCCGGGCCGCCGCCGGTGACGACCACCAGCGGCCCGTCGGCATCGCAGGTGGCGCGGGTGACGAGGGTGGCGAAGCGCCGCGCCTCTTCGTAGTAGCGCGACATCTCGAGCTGCATGCGCGCCCGCGCGACGGCCTGGGCGTTGCCTTTGGCAATGGCTTCGGCTAGGCGCTGTTGCGCTACGTCGCGCGGCAGGATGCGCGCACTGCCGAAGATCACCAGGGTGGACTCGATGCCGTGCTCGGTCTGGATCAGTTCGGGCTTGAGCAGCTCGAGCTGCATGCGCACCGCGCGCATTTCTTCACGCAGGATGAACTCGGTGTCGGTGAACGCCAGTTTGTAGCTGCTGCCCGGCTGGTCGTAGGGCGAGGGCTCGACGGCGACGATGGCCGCATCTTCGCCTGCGCTGGGAAAGTTGCGGTCGGTGAGGTGGCTGCGTTTGTGGCGCAAAAGGCGTTGTTTGTTCATGAGGCAAGCATAGCGAATCGGTTTGAACGAGAAAGAGATGTTTCGCGAGATGTTTCGCAGCGCCGCAGCCGTTACGTTTTCAAACGGCATTGCGCCGCAAATGCGCCTAAAACCCTCACATCAAAAAACGATGAGGAGCACATCATGGCAAGCATTCACCTCGATACCCCCGCGGCGGCTGGCACGCCGGGGCGCAACATCTGCAAGGCTGCTGGCATCTGGAGCCTGCTGTTCGCCAGCCTGACGGCCATCATCGGCTCGGGCTGGCTTTTCGCGCCGCTTACGGCGGCCACGCAGGCCGGGCCGGCCAGCATTCTTTCGTGGGCCATCGGCGGCGCGGCCATTCTGGTGCTGGCTTTTGTGAATGCCGAACTCACCAGCTCGTTTCCGGGCATGGGCGCGGTCATCACCTTTCCCAAGTTGAGCCACGGCCATCTGGCTGCGGCGGTGGTGAGCTGGGTGGTGTTTCTCGGCTACGTGACCGTCGCTCCGGCCGAGGTGTTGGCGGTGGTGACTTACGCCAACAACTATCTGCCGGGCATGGTCGATGCGAAAACTTCGCTGCTGACCGACACCGGCATGATCGTTAGCATCTTGCTACTCGGCGCTTTCATCCTCATCAACGCCTGGGGCGTGCGCGCCCTGCTGCGGCTGGGCAATACCTTGATGATCTGGAAGCTCATCATCCCCATTCTGACCATCGTGGCGCTGATGCTCGCCTCGTTTCATGTGGGCAATTTCACCGCGCAGGGCTTCGCCCCGTTTGGCGCCAAAGGCACGATCGCGGCCATCGCCACCTCGGGCATCGTGTTCAGCTATCTGGGCTTTCGCCAGGCCATCGAACTGTCGGGCGAGGCGACCAACCCACAGCGTGACGTGCCCATTGCCATCATCGGCTCGGTGCTGATCGCCGGGGCGATTTTTGTCATGCTGGAAGTGGCCCTCATCGGCGCGGTCAATCCTTCCGACATCGCGCAGGGCTGGGCCAAGCTTCACTTCACCGGGGTGTCAGGCCCGTTCGCCGGTCTGGCCGTGATTCTGGGCATGAGCTGGCTGGCCATCCTGCTCTACATCGACGCTGTGGTCTCGCCGGCGGGCACCGGCCTGGTGTATGGCGGCACTACAGCGCGCGTGGTTTACGCCACCGGGCGCGACGGTCTGTCCACGCCCTGGTTCGCCAAGCTGAACAAAAACGGCGCGCCGTCCACCGGGCTGTGGATCACCTGGATCGTGGGCATTCTGTTCTTCCTGCCGTTTCCTTCGTGGCAGAAGATCGTCACCTTCATCTCCTCGGCCACCGTGCTGGGTTATGGCATCGGCCCGGTGGCGCTGATGACCCTGCGCCGCAGCATGCCGCTGGGCACTTATCCGCGCCCCTTCACCTTGAAAGGCGCAAGCCTGTGGGCGCCGCTGGCCTTCATCGTGGCCAACTTCATCATCTACTGGTCGGGCGCGAGCACAGACAACTTCCTGTTCGGCGGCCTGGCCATCATCTTCGTGCTGTTCGTGATCGGTCAGGCCATTACCCACGGCGGCAAACTCAGCCATCTGCAATGGAAGGGCGCGTGGTGGCTGGCGCCGTATTTCTTCGCCATGTGGCTGGTGACCTATCTCGGTCCGAAGGATCTCATCGGCGGCACGGGATTGCTGACCTTCTATCAGGGCATGGTCGTCGTGGTCATCATCAGCATCGCCATCATGGCCATCGCCGTAGCCAGCGGCCTGCCCGAGCCGGAAGAGGCGCGCGAACTGATCGCGATGACTGGCAGGACGCGCGGCTGATTGCATAGCGTGAACAGGCCCTAGTTCTGTTTCACGCCCCTCGGCCGCGTGTTGACGTAAAAACGGCTGCGATCAATCGCAGCCGTTTTCAATTCAGCCATGCCGGGGTTTGGTCAAAGTGCCACCGTGAATTTCAGCCCGATCACAAAGGCGTTGGGAATGTTCCTGGTGCGAAAGGGCTCGGCCTGCTGATCGGGATGGAGGATGTACTGCAGGTTGGGGGAGAGTCGGATTCCTGGGCTGAGTTGATAGCCATAGGCCAGTTCCATCATGGTCTCGCTCCCCGGTATATCGGTGCTTGCGCCAACCGAGGCGCGCGCCACCCGAATATTCTGCAGGGCCAGGCTGGAGAATCGCTGCTGGTTGATGACAAACCCAAGAGTGTCTTGTTCACGACCGGGGAAGGGACCTTGCATGACCGCGCCCAGTTCCAGAAAGCTGGATTCATTGACCCGGCCTGTGAGATTGGTCATCGCCACGCCAAAAAGGGTCAGGCCGCGTTGGGAGTTCATGTCAGGGCGCCACACCATCTGGCTGAACCGCACATAGGCGCCGGAGCGGTTGCGGTCGGTGCGGTAGGGCTGTCCCGTGAGGACGGCATAGTCGCCATTGGCATCGAGTAGGGGATCGGTGTACTTGGAGCGATCAAACCAGCCGCCGATCTCATAGTCGCGCGGATGGGTGTCGTTGGCGAAGGTCGTGGCATAGCCCATCGCCCAGGGCACGACCACGCCAGTGGCATCCTTGGTGCTCCAGTCGATGCCGTGATCATTGGGGCGCTTGTCGTTCGGATTGACTTCGTACGCTCCAACTTTGGCGTAGAACTTGTCGGTCACCCAGCCCTTGGCGTAGCCGCCCCAGCTCGACGCTGGAAAGTAAGTGAAGTTGCTGTTCTTGAAAACGAAAGTTGGGTTGCCGCAGGCCGAGTTGCTCTGGAAGTTGCAATACAGCGGGGAGTTGAGGAAGTCGATATTCGCCACCGTCCGCCCGCCCTGAATTTCCAGCCGCCCACCGAAAAACTTTTTCTCAACGGTGAAGTAGGCCAGGTGCAGATTTTGCGTCCCGTAAATCTCCTGCACCGAGGTATTGTTGCCAATCGCCTCGTTTGACAAGCTCTGGCCGTGGCGTTGCGTGACGGCGATGTGCACGCTGGTGGCATTCCACCCCAGCATCTTCTGCAAATCCAGATCCGCGCCCAGGAAGAGTTGGCCCGCGTAGGCTGAGCCCTGCCGCAGGCCGCCGGTGGTGTTGGCTGCGGCTTCGCCGGTGTAATTGGCGGAGAAGGTCAGGCCATTGCCCAGGTCATACTGGCCCGGTGTGTGCGTGGACTGAGCGGCCTGCGCTGCGGCGCTGCTCATCAGCAAGAGTGCAGCGCACAGGCAGGTGGGCTTAAAAAGAGTGGAAAGCATCATGGAGGTCTCCTGGAAAAGATGAGGGATCAGGCAACAGGTTTTTTGAGCAAGCCCAACAACACCGCACTGACCACAGTGCCGGCGACGATGGCAAGGACATACATCCCCAGATGCGACACCGCGTTGGGAATGGGCAGCACGAAGACGCCGCCATGGGGCACTCGCAACTGCACGGCGGCCACCATCGAAATGGCGCCGGCGACGGCCGAGCCGATCATGTTGGCGGGAATGACGCGTAGTGGATCGCGCGCTGCATAGGGAATGGCGCCTTCGGTGATGAAGGACAGGCCCAGCAACCCGGTGGCGCCCCAGGCCTCGCGCTCATCCAAGGTGAATCGGCTCGGAAAGACGCGCGTGGCCAACGCCAGCGCCAGGGGCGGGGTCATGCCAGCGGCCATGACGGCGGCCATGGGGGTGAAAATCTGGCTGGCGAGCAGACCGGTGGCGAAGGTGTAAGCCGCCTTGTTCACCGGGCCGCCCATGTCGAATGCCATCATCGCGCCCAGCATCAGACCGAGCAGGATGGCGCTGGCGCCCTGCATGCTTTTGAGCCAATCGGTGAGCCAGGCCAGGGCATGCGCCACCGGCGTGCCAACCACATAGATCATCAGCAGGCCGGTTAGCAAGGTGCCGAGTAGAGGCAGGATTAGCACCGGCTTGAGCCCTTCCACATGCCGATTGAGTTTCAGATGCTTGTTGAACCAATCCGTGCCGTAACCCGCGATGAAGCCTGAGACGATTCCGCCAAGAAATCCAGCGCCAATCGAGGAGGCGATCATGCCGCCGATCATTCCCGGCGCGATCCCCGGCCGGTCGGCGATGGAGTAGGCGATATAGCCCGAAAGCGCGGGAACGATGAGCGCAAAGGCCGCCTTGGCGCCGATCTGGAACAGTTCGTAGCCCAGTGTGCCAGCGTGCTCCGGTTTGAAGACGTAGATGCCCCCCAGTGCAAAAGACAGCGCGATGAGCAGGCCGCCCGCCGTGATGAAGGGCAGCATGAATGACACGCCGGTCATCAAATGCTTGTATGGCCCGGCGCGCAACACCGCGGCCTTTTCGCGCTTGCCAGACGCTTCGAAGCTGGCATCGCCCGCAGGGCTCAGGACCTGTGCCTCGGCCAGTGCGCGCCTGATCAAGGCCTGCCCGTCCTGGATGGCGGGTTTGGTGCTGGCCTGCAGTACCCGTTTACCCGCAAAACGCGATAAATCAACCTGCCGATCTGCGGAAATGAGCACCACATCAGCCTGTGCGATGTCGTCGTCCGTGAGGGTGTTCTGCGAACCGACCGAGCCCTGCGTTTCGACCTTCACCAGGTGGCCGAGCGCCTTGGCGGCCTGCTCGATGGCTTCTGCGGCCATGAAAGTGTGGGCGATGCCCGTGGGACAGGATGTGACCGCGACGATCCTGGCCGTAGTGGATCGGCTCTTGTCCGGTGGGGTGGGAGCGAGCGCATGGTCCAGCACCGTGTTGACATTGGCAAGCACCTCTTCAATTGAGGCGGAGACGACGCGCAAGCCTGCAAAGCGTGGATCGGCGGCGTTCACCGGCCCTACGGCCAGCAGTGTGCCGCCCGCCGCAGTCTGCGTGCGCGTCAGCGGGTTGAGCACACCTTCTGCGGTGTTGACTTCAATGTCGATGGATTGCTGTCGCTTGGCAGCTGCCAGGCGCAAGGCCTCGGCGGCGAGGACGCCGGCCACGGTGCGGTCTTGCGCCGCCACACATGCGAATAACGGGCTCATACGGGTCTCCTGTAGTGTGGTGCTTTCAGCGCTCGAGCTGAAGTTGCACTTGTGCCGCGAGGTGTTGCACCTGATCGCGCGGACCGAGATTGGGGCCGATCTGCCCGAGCTTGCTGTGGGCGAACGCGCTGCCCAGCCGGGCGATGTGCTCAAGCGTGGCGCGCTCCGCGAGTGCTGCAACGATGCCGGCCACCATCGCATCTCCCGCTCCCACGGTGCTCATGGGCTGCAGGGGGGGGAGGCTGGCGTGCAAGGCTGCGGTGGGCGAGATAAACAATGCGCCTTCTGCGCCCATGGAGATGGCCACCAGTTCCACGCCGCGAGCCAACAAACCTTGGGCTGTGCGGATCAGGTCGCCGCGGGTCGGCAAGGCATGTCCTGCCCAGGCTTCGAGTTCCTCGCGGTTGGGTTTGATGACGCTCGGCACGCGGGCCTGCAACGCAGCGCCAAGCGGCGCGCCGCTGGTGTCGAGCACCGTGCGAATGCCATGCTCCGCCAGTGCGCCGATCAGCTCTGCATAGGTTTCCGATGGAAATCCGGCGGGCAGGCTGCCGGACAGAACCACAAGCGTTTTTGCATCCGCATAGCGCAGTACAGTCTCACGCACTTGGCGCGTCAGGGCGACGGGAATGTCGGCGCCGGGTAGATTGATGTCGGTGGTGGCGTGGGGATCAAGCAGCTTGATGTTGGTGCGCGTTTGTCCGGGGTGGCGGATGAAACGGTCTTCGATACCTTTGGTCGCGAACAGGGCGTTGAAGAGGGCGGTGTTGTCGCTGCCCAGAAGTCCGGTGGCGATCACGGGCTGGCCCCAGTCGGCCAGGCAGCCGGCGACCATCACACCCTTGCCTCCCGCATCGAAGCGCACCGAACGGGCGCGGTGCACCTCGCCGGGGCGCAGCGCGTCGAGAGTAATGGTCTCGTCGATTGCAGGGTTGAACGTGACCGTGATGACAGGGGCGTTCATGCAGCCTCCCCATTGAGTGCGCGCACCGCCTGTGCAGATTCGGCCGCGAGCGCATGCGTGGCAAGCTGTTGCAGTTCTGTCAGGGCGCTGGCACGTAGCCGTGCCTTCACCGCCGGAATGTCGCGCGGAGTCATGGACAGCTCGTTCACGCCCAGGCCGGTGAGCAGCGCGGCGCCGAACGGGTCGCCAGCCATGCCGCCGCATACGCCCACCCAACGGCCGTGCCGCGCCGCGCCTTCCACCGTGGCGCGGATGAGGCGCAGCACGGCGGGGTGCAGACTGTCGGTTTGCGGCGCCAGCTCGGGGTTCTGCCGATCCATCGCCAGGGTGTATTGCGTGAGATCGTTGGTGCCGATGGAGAAAAAATCGACGTGCGCCGCCAGCACGTCGGCCTGGAGGGCGGCTGCGGGGACTTCGATCATGATGCCTAGCGGGACTTGCGGCGCGTCCAGTTCGGCCCGAATGCGCTCGCATACGGCGCGCAGGGTCAACACTTCGTCAACGCTGGTGATCATCGGGAACATGATGGATAGGTCTGCGCCGAGCTTGGCGGCGCGGTAGAGTGCGCGCAGTTGGGGCTCCAGCAGATCGGCGCGGCGCAGCAGCAGACGCGCGCCGCGTACACCGAGAAATGGATTGGCTTCCTGCGGCAGATGCAAGTGAGCCACCTGTTTGTCGCCGCCAATGTCCAGCGCGCGCACGATGAGCGGCCGATTGCCCAATGCTTCGATCATGTCGCGGTAGATGGCGAATTGCGCCGCCTCATCGGGTGTTTCGCCACGCTCCAGGAAGAGAAATTCGGTGCGCATCAGGCCAACACCCTCCGCGCCTTCGTCTATGGCCATGGGCACCTGGGAAGGCAGGTTGACATTGGCCCCGATGGCTACAACGTGGCCATCCAGCAGGCGCGCAGCCTGGCTGCGTTCGGCCTTTTGCGCGTCGCGTCGCGCAGCCTCACTGGTCATCCAGGAGCGGGCCGAGGCGAGATCGGCCTCGCTCGGATCGAGATAAAGCTTGCCGCCAACGCCGTCGATCACGCCTTGCGTGCCGCTGCGCAGAGCTTGCAGTGCTGGTCCCGCGCCGACCATGGCGGGAAGCCCGAGGGTGCGCGCAAGAATGGCCGTATGCGAAGTGGGTCCGCCCTGCGCGATGGCCAGCCCAACGACACGGGTCATGTCGATGGCGGCGGTGTCAGAGGGGCTGAGGTCGTCGGAGACGAGGATGCACGGCGCGTCGGGCAAATCCTGCAGGCTGCCGAGTTGTAGCGTGGGTTCCAGCAGCATCAGGACGCGGCGGCCCACATCGCGTAGATCGGTCGCTCGCCCGGCGAGTACCGGGTTGCCCAGGGCGGCCAGTTTGCAAGCCATGCGGTCGATGGCGCTATTCCACGACCAGCCCACGCCGTGGCCTTCGACCATGATCTGGCAAGCCAGGGTGATGAGATCGCTGTCCTTGAGAAGTTCACGCTGGGCTTTGAAGATGCGTGCTTCGGCTTCACCGAGGCGGCGCGCCGTGTCGTCGGCCAGTGCGGCAAGCTGCTGATCGGTGGCAATGAGTGCGTTGTTGAGCTGGTCTGCTCCCTGGTCGAGCGGCACGGGCAGATCGGGGATCTCCGCATGGGACTTCGCCAGCACATGCAGTACCCCGATGGCCAGACCCGGGCTGGCGGGTATGCCGGGTACTGCGACGGGCTGGCCTGGCGGTACCCAGGCTCCCGCAGTGGGGACGGTCTGCACGGCCGCGCGTTGTGCATCCGCCCGCTCTTGCAGGGTCAGGCTGTCAAGCAACTGGCGGAAGCGGTCGAGCGCATCGCGGGCGTGTTCGCCATCGGCTGAGAGATGCAGCAGGTCGCCCTGGCGCAGCCCCAGGCTCAGCAGGGCAACCAGGTTGCGCGGATCTGCCGTGTCATTGCCATGCCGCACTTGGAGTCGCACACCGGATTTGCGGGCGGCCTCCACCCAGACGGAGGCGGGACGGGCATGCAGGCCGGCGGGATAGGGCAGCACCCAGTCCAGGGTCTGCGCCAAGTCCACAGCAGGCGATGTCGCAGCGGAGGCGGTGTCGTCCCTCAGGGCGCTCGCCAGCTCCGAGGGGTTCAAGGTGCTGAACAGGGCGGACAGGCGCATGTCATCCTGCATCAGGCGTGTGAGACGACGCAGGATGGCGATGTGGCTATCGGACTTGGCGGCAATCGCCACTATCAGCCGTGCGGTCTGCCCCGGGTTCCATACCACGCCCTGTGGGACTTGCAGCACCGCAATGCCGTCGCGCAGGATCAGGTCGCGATCTTTTCCCAGGCTGTGCGGGATCGACACACCGTGCCCAAGAAAGGTGTTGGCCACTTTTTCTCGCTCCAGCACGCTGGCAGTGAATTCGGGTGCGACGCAACCGCTGGCGATGAGCAACTGGCAGGCTTCGCGGATGGCGTCCTCTTTGGTCTCTGGCTGGGCGCCAAGACGGATGCGTGCGTCAGTGAGCAGGTCCTGCGGTGTGGTGACAGACATTCTCATCTCCTCGTTTCGTGGAATAAATGATAACGATTACATCAGTAGTTTCAAGCGGTTTTCCCGAGTGAAAACCCTGATTCAACTCAAGTGTCGCGTGTTTTTGTAAGATGCGACGATGTTCGGTAGGCGAATTTCCGCAAAATTTTGTTGACGTTTACATATGAGTTCAAGCATCAAGGATGTCGCACGTGTCGCCGGTGTGTCGGTGGCGACGGTGTCGCGCGCGCTCAGCGGCGCTGCGGCAGTCAGCCCTGCGCTCACCGAACGCATTCAGCAGGCGATCCGGGATACGGGCTATCGCCCGAATCTGTCCGCACGCCGACTGCGTTCGCAAGACTCGGGCACCATCGGGCTAATCGTCGCGGACATTCGCAACCCGTTTTTCACCGCAGTCAGCCGTGCGGTGGAAGACGCGGCTTACAGCGCAGGGTTGCGCGTCATTTTGTGTAATACCGATGAAAATCCGGACAAAGAGGCGATGTACCTCAATCTGATGGAAGAGGAGCGCGTGACGGGCGTGATCTTCGCGCCTACGCGGCAGACGGCGGATCAGCTCAATGCGCAAGACTGGAGTTTTCCGATCGTGCTGATCGATCGTGTCGGCGCACGGGGCGGCCAGGACGCCGTGGCGCTGGATAACGCGGCGGCGAGCGCCTTGCTGGTTGAGCACTTGCATGCGCAGGGCTGTCGGCGTATCGCCGGAGTGTTCGGCAACGCCAGCAGCAGCGGCGTGGAGCGCCACGACGGCTATGTCGCGGCGATGTTCCGCCTGGGGTTGCCGCCGCGCTCCACGTTTGTTCCGCCACAGGCACTGGCGGCAGAGGAGGCGGTTGCGCACTGGCTGCGCGAAACGGCGCGGCCTGATGCGCTGATTGCAAGCAACGGCCTGTTGCTCATGGGCTTGGTCCGCGCGGTTCGGCATGCCGGACTGCAGATTGCGCGCGACATCGCCGTGGCGGGATTCGACAACGAGAGCTGGACGGAAATTGTGGAGCCGGGCCTGACCGTGATCGAGCAGCCGGTAGACGACATCGGACGCAACGCCATGCAGTTGCTGTCCGAACGGCTGAAAAATCCTGACCTTCCTGCGAGAAAGCTCTTGCTCAGCGGCCGTTGCATCGAGCGCGGCTCGACACGGTGCGGCGGCGCAGCAGCCTGAAGCGCCCCGGCTTGGGCGCAGAAATGGCGTGATCGTGCCCTAATCGTGTCGCCTGTCGATGTCTGACTTCAGGTAGTAGGCGCGCTTCTCGGCGTACATCTGCTGGTCTGCGCGGTGGATGGCGGCTTCCAGGCGTTCGCCGGGCATGCAGGTGGCGATGCCCATGGAAAAGCTCAGTCGCGGAGACTGGTGAAACTGGTTGTTCAGGTCGATGAATTCAGGGTGCACGCGCAGGAAGGCGGGGAAGTCGGTGATGCCCTGCTCGGCGGCATGGGCAACAGCCTGCGTTCCGCGCTGAAATCCTCGACCCAGGGCTAAACCGGCGCGAGTTCGAACATATGGCGAGCTCGCCTGGGTGCAGCGTGAGGGCGGTCATGGGCGGGTGAGGTGCGGGATATCGAGAGATGCAAATTTTAGGAAGTGTTCTTCAGGCAGGCGCGGGCTGAAACAACAGGAAACTGCGGCTGACGTGAATTTTTTCCGGTTTACCCACGGTAACAGCGCACGCCCGCGCGAACCGATAGGCTAGGTCTGAATGCCCACATGTTTGCTGGGTGAGCAGGAGGAATAGTGATGCAGTACCGACAATTGGGCGCTGATGGGCCGAATGTCTCGGCTCTTGGCCTGGGATGCATGGGGATGTCCGAGTTTTACGGGCAGGGCGACGACGCTGAATCGATCGCCACCCTTCGCCGCGCACTCGATCTCGGCGTGAATTTTCTCGATACGGCCGACATGTACGGCGTAGGACGTAACGAGGTGTTAGTCGGCCGCGCCATCAAGGGGCGTCGCGATGAGGTTTTTCTGGCGACCAAATTCGGCAATATGCGCGGGCCGAATGGCGAGTTCCTGGGGGTGAACGGCCGCCCCGACTATGTGCGCCAGAGCTGCGAAGCCAGCCTGAAACGGCTGGGCGTGGACGTGATCGATCTGTATTACCAGCACCGCGTCGATCCCGAGGTGCCGATCGAGGAGACGGTGGGCGCGATGGCCGATCTGGTGCGCGCGGGCAAGGTGCGCTGGCTCGGCCTGTCCGAGGCGGCGCCAGCCACCATCCGCCGCGCGCATGCGGTGCATCCGATCTCGGCGCTGCAGTCGGAGTATTCGCTCTGGTCGCGCGACCCCGAAGGCGTGTTGCTCGACACGGTACGCGAACTCGGCATCGCTTTCGTCGCCTACAGCCCCTTGGGTCGGGGCTTTCTCACCTCGCAGATCAAGTCGCTCGACGATTTGCCCGAAGACGACTGGCGCCGCCGCTCACCGCGTTTTCAGCCGGAGACCTTTGCGCGCAATCTTCGTCTGGCCGAAACCGTGCGGCAGATGGCCGAGGCGAAAAACTGCACCCCGGCGCAATTCGCTCTGGCGTGGCTGCTGGCTCAGGGCGATGATGTCATCGCCATTCCGGGCACCAAGCGGCGGCGCTATCTGGAGGAAAACATGGGCGCATTGCGGGTGCGCCTGAGCACGGCGGATCTCATTCGCATCCATCAAGCGGTGCCGCCCGGTGCGGCCAGCGGCGAGCGCTACCCGGAAGCCGGGATGCAGGCGGTCAATCGTTGAGATTCCGATCCTTCGGCGCAACACCCGTAGATTTTCAGAGGGACGACGCTTGGGCAAGTCGGTAACATGACTTGACATTCCAAGAAAAATCGTCCCCATGCCTGCCTCGCCACTGACCGATCCCGAGATTCTTCAAGCCCTGACCGCCGAGAACCGGCTCCTGCCGTCGCCCAGCGCGGTCGCGCTTGAACTCATGCGCGCGCTGGAGCGGCGCGATCTGGGTATGCGCGACATCGCCAACATCGCGCGCAAAGACCCGGCCCTGGTGGCGCGCATGATTCAGCTCGCCAACTCGGCCATCTTCGCGGGCATGCGTCCCGCGGTGGCCATTGAAGAGGCGGTGCTGCGCATTGGCACGGGCGGGCTGGCGCGGCTGGCCATTGCGCTGTCGCTCATGCAGGCGAGCAAGGCCACGGATATCGAAGGTTTCGATCTGCGCCGGTTCTGGATGACCTCGATCCAGCGCGGTCTGGTGTTCCAGTATCTGTCGCAGCGTGTGGGCAAGATGCCCAGCGCCGAAGCCTTCAGCCTGGGCCTGCTCGCCGATGTGGGGCAACTCGCGATGGCTGTCAGTCTGGGCGCCCAGGCGGTCTATATCGAAGCCGAAGGTTCGGTGCAAGGGTTGCTGGCTCAGCAGTTGCAACAGTACGGCTACGACCAGGGCGACGCCAGTGCGGTGCTGCTCGCGCACTGGGGCTTTCCGCAGACCTTGGCGCAGGCCGTGCGTATTCGGCCGCAGACGCCGGGGGCTGCTGGCAGCCGTGAAGCGCAGCTGGGCGAGTGCGTGGCGCTCAGCCGCAGCCTGCAGCTTCGCCCAGGTAGTGTGGCGGCCGATGCCGGGCAGATGCGCAGCCTGGCCGAACATCTCCAGCTCAGCGAAAGCGATCTGCAAGGTGTGCTCGCCAGCGCAGCACAAGACATGGCGGGCATGGCCGCGGTATTCGAGATGAAGCTCGAACAGGCCGAGGTGGATACCGAGTTCGACCGCCTGCGCCGCGCTCTGGCCACTCCGCCGCTGCTCGACGAACCCATTGCCGACGAAGTGCTGATTGTGTCGAAAGACGCCGCGCTGCGTCTTGGCCTGCGGCAGGCGCTGGAATCGGCTGGGCACGCGCTCGCCGAAGCCGCCACCCCGGCCGAGGCGTTTGAGATCGTGCAGATTCAGGGGCCGCGGGTGGTCGTGCTCGATTGGGCCGACGGCGACAGCGTGGCGGCGCTCTGCCGCAGCCCTTTGCCCCCGTCTTGCCGCAAATGCTGATCGCCAAGGTGCAGACCGGAGCGCGCGCCACGCGGGTGCTGGCCGCTGCCGAGGCCGAGCGCAGCCACGGCTTGCGCACCCTGCGCACGCTCGAGCAGCGCAACGCCGAGTTGCTGCAGGCCGCGGGTACCGACGAACTGACTGGCCTGGGCAACCGCCGCGCGCTCGACGCTTTTTTGCCACCGCTTTTCGCCCAGGCCGTGGCCGAGGGCCAGCCGCTGGCGTGTCTGATGTTCGACCTCGATGAGTTCAAGCGCATCAACGACCGGCTGGGCCATGACGTGGGAGATCAGGCCTTGCGTGCCGTGGGGCGTGTGCTGCGCCAGCAGTCGCGCGGCATGGATTTTGTTGCACGGGTGGGAGGCGAAGAGTTTTTGATGCTCTGCCCGCAAACGACCGAAGAGGCCGCGATGCGCGTGGCCGAGCGCATCCGCGCCGCCATTGCAGTCCCACAAGCCGATTTGCCGCCCTTGTCGGTCAGCGTGGGGGTGGCTCTGGGCGCCGCGGGTTTTGCCGACGCCGCATCGCTCATCCGTGCCGCCGATCAGGCTTTGCTGCAGGCCAAGCGCCTGGGGCGCAACCGGGTTTGCCTGGCGCCGACTGCTTCCTCTGCGGCGGCGAGCAATTGATCTGAATGATCTGAATTTCAGACCAGCAGATGCAGGTTGGCCTGCCGGATACGCAGGCCAAGGGGGCCGCCGATTTCCAGCGCGAGTTCCCGCCAGAGCGTCGGCAAGGAGTAGGTCTCGGCTTCCAGCCCGCAGGGCAGCGCACAGCGCAGCCGCCACAGTGGGCCTTCGCATCGGGCTTCGATCAGGCGGGCCGTCAGGGTGAGGCTGTCGTCGTCTTGAGTCACTAAAGCCGAGGCCGATGCCGGGCAGGGATGCACCGCCTCGGCGCGAACGGCCAGGGTGACTCGGGCGCCGACTTGCAACTCGGCGCCAGCAGGCAGCGTGCCGCGCCAGTCCAGCATGGGCTGCGCTTCGATGCCGAGCGAGAGCACGTCCTGTGCGCCCAGCCGCGACTGTGCCAGCACTTGAAGCGGCCACAAATTGTCCACACCCGCCAGTCGCGCCGTGGGCAGATCGGCCGGGCGCTCGAACACTTGTTGTGGCGTGCCTGCCTGCAGCAGACGCCCGCCATCGAGCACGCCCACGAGGTCGCCCAGCAGGCGTGCGTCCACCGGGTCGTGCGTCACCAGCACGGTGGTAATGGCACGCTCGCGCAGCAGTGCAGCCAGGGTGCGTCGCAAGCTAGGGCGGGCCTCGGGGTCGATGGCCGAGAAGGGTTCGTCGAGCAGCAGCAATTCGGGCGCACCGACCAGCGCCCGTGCCAGCGCAACCCGCTGCCGCTGGCCACCGCTGAGTTGGTGCGGGTACTGGTTCAACCAGGGCCGTAGATCGAGCGCGTCGAGCAGCGGATCGAGATCGGCCTGTGCGCCTCGGCCGAACTGCAGATTGCGCGCAATCGTCCAGTGCGGAAACAGCGCATCGCGCTGGAACATATAGCCGATGCGGCGCTTCTCCGGCGGCTGGGCGGTGAGGTCTTGCGCGCCCAGTTGCACCTGCCCGGCGCGCGCGGGCAGAAAGCCGGCGAGAGTGTCGAGCAGGGCGCTCTTACCCGCGCCGTTGTGGCCCAGCAAAACCAGGGTCTGGCCGGGCGGAACTTGCAGATCGACGACGGCCGACTGCCAGGCGCCGATGCCCCATTGCAGCCCGCGTAAACGCAGAGCGCCAGGCACGCCATGAGCCGGGCTGGTGACTGCGGGCGTTGCCAGGACGGTGCGTTGCGTCAGTGCAGCCATGCCTTTTGCCGGTCTTGCGCGGGCTGCGGCGCGCGTGCCGAGGCGAGCAGCCTCAGTCCCCAGAACAGCGCCATGACCACCAGCAGAAACAGCACCGAAGCCGCCACGGATTGCCGCAGCCCGGACTGCAGGAACAGGTCGTAGATGCGTATGGGCGCGGTCATCGGGTAATAGGCCAGCAGCACCACAGCGGCAAACTCGCCGATGGCGCGGGCGAAGCACAGCGTCAGCCCAGTGCCAATGCCCTGACGGGCCAGCGGCAGGGTGACGCGGCGAAATACCTCCCACGGCGCCGCGCCCTGAATGCGCGCGGCGCGCTCGATCTGCAGGTCCACCGCCTCGAATCCGCCGCGGGCGGCGTTCACCGCATAGGGCAGGCCGACATAACTCATCGCCAGCACGATGCCGGCAAACGTGCCCCAGAACTCCAGGCCGATGTGGGCCAATGGTGCGCCCAGCCAGCCGCCCCGGCTGAACACCAGCAGCAGCGCGATGCCCGCAATGGTGTGCGGAATGGTGAGCGGCAGATCGACCAGCGCTTCCACCGCGCTCTTGCCACGAAACTGCTGCCGCGCCAGCACATAAGCCAGCGGTACGGCGAACATCGCAGCCAGCACCGTGCTGAACAGCGCCGCGCCCAGACTCAGGCCAATGGCGCTGCGCACATCCGCCATCGCCGCCACCTGCCGCAGATCGCCCAGCGTGGGGTGCAGCAGCAGGGCCAGCAAGGGCAGGGCGATGAAGGCCAGCAGCGTCGCGCCGATCAGGCAGAACACCCAGAACATCGGGCTGCGCGCCTCACGCCTCAACATGGTTTGCGTTCCTCGGCGAGGTAATCACAGTGACACGCCCGCCGGGCCGCCCCAAGGGCGTGGCGCCCCTTGAGGGGCAAGCCAAGCGCAGCGCAGGCTTTCGGGGTGGGCATAAGGCCACGCCCGCCGGGCCGCCCCAAGGGCGTGGCGCCCCTTGAGGGGAGAGCCAAGCGCAGCGCAGGCTTTCGGGGTGGGCTCATCTTGGCCAGGCCACTGTGAGTTTGCGCAGGTCCGCAGGAACTTTGTCGCGGTTCATGGCGTAGGCTTGCTTGAGCGGAATGAAGCCATTGGCCGCAATGACCTTTTGCCCTGCTGGTCCGAGCAGGTAGGCGATGAACTCCTTCGCCAGCTTGGGGTGCGGGGCGGTCGTTGGGATCGTGACCGCGTAAATGATGGGACGGCCGGAAAGTTCGCCGTTCTTGGTCTTGGCGCTGGCCTTGGCGTAGTCGGCGTCGAACTTGGGATCGCTGAGATTGATCTGCGGCGGCAGGTCGATGGACTCCATGTGATGCTGCACGGCATCGGAGCGGTAGATGGCGAGATAGTCGATTTGACCGAGCTGCAGCGCCGAGATCAGATCGGTCTCGGTATCGCGCATATTGCTCTCGGGCGAGTTGGCCAGCACCTTGGCTTCAAGGTCGGGCTGTTTGTAGTAGCGGCCGGCCAGATCGAGCATCTGCAGAGTTTGATAGCCCGAGGGATCGGTGTTGGGGTTGGATCGCCCGATCTGCACGCCGGGTTCGGAGAGAATTTTCCACCAGTTGTCGGCGTTGATCTCTTTTGCGCCCTTGCTCTTGGGGGTGTAGATGAAGGTGATGGCGTTGCCCAGAAAGCCGATGGACCAGTCGGCCGTGGGTTTGTTGCCCTCATCGCCCTTGAACATGTACTTGGGGATGACCGAATAGTCGGCCACCGCCACTACGTCCGCCGGCTGGTGCAGAACAGTGACCTGCTTGACCATTTTGACGCTGCCGCCGAATTGCGGCTGCACGGTCACGCCGGGATGCAGCTTCTCGAAGCCGCGTGCCAGGGTGGTGAAGGTTTTGCCGAGAGTGCCCGCGGCGAACACGGTCAGGGTTTCAGCCTGGGCCGTGGTGCAGGCGGCAGCCAGCGCCAGTGCGCTCAAGGTGAGAGGGAGTGTTTTCATCGGGTGCATTGCAAGTCTCCTGTCGTTGTGCATTTTGAGCATAACGCGAAAGGCCGACGTTTGTCGTGCCCGCAGAAAGCAAGGTGGTGAGAGCGTGTTACGAAACCCGTGGCGGCCGCTGCGCCGACTTGGGGCGGAAGGCCACGCACACTGCGGGGTCGGTTTCCAGATACGGCCCGCCGATCAGATCGACGCAATACGGCACCGCGGCGAACAGGCCCGGCACGGCGCTTTGCCCGGCGGCGTCGCGCACGCCTTCGAGCGTTTCGGCAATCGACTTGGGCTGGCCCGGCAGATTGATGATCAGCGTTTTCGCGCGGATGACTGCGGTTTGCCGCGAAAGAATGGCGGTGGGCACGAAGTGCAGGCTGATGCGGCGCATCTGTTCACCGAAGCCGGGCATCTCCTTGTCGGCCACATCCAGCGTGGCCTCCGGGGTGACGTCGCGCGGAGCGGGGCCGGTGCCGCCCGTGGTCAGCACCAGGTCGCAATGCTCGGAGTCCACCAGTTCGCACAGCGTGTTGGCGATCTGCAGGCGGTCATCGGGTATCAGCCGTTCGACAAAGCTCACCGGGTTGAGCAAGGCGCGCCCGAGCCAGTCGCGCAAGGCGGGAAGGCCCTTGTCTTGGTAGATGCCGGTGCTGGCACGGTCGCTGATGGAGACTAGGCCGATGCGCACCGGATCGGCGGCGGACGTTTCAGAAACTGGGGAGGGGTTCATCGTCGGCGGGATGGTGAGGTATGTCGTGCGCGGCGATGGCCGCTTTGACGAACTGGAAAAGTTGACGGGTGAGTCGCGGCGGCTTGTCGGCGCCGACTTCGGCGCGTGCGCCGCGCACGAGCTGGCGCAATTGTTGCGCGTCGGTGCTGGGGTATTTGTCGAGGAATTCGGTCTGCGCCTGGTCGTCGGCCAGCAGAACGTCGCGCCAGCGCTCCAGCGCGTGCATGCGGGCGACGCTGGCGCGGTCGTCCTGGGTGGCTGCGGCAATGACCGCGCGCACTGCGTCGGCATCGGTCGAACGCATCAGCTTGCCCACATAAAGGGTCTGGCGCTTGCGGCCGCCATGCGCGGTGATGCGCTGTGCTTCTAGCACGGCATCTCGCAGGGCTTCGGGCAGATCGGCCTGCCGGATGGTGTGGGCTGGCAGACTGATCAGTTGTTCGCCCAGTTCTTGCAGTGCGAGCATGTCGCGTTTGACCTGGCTTTTGCTCGGCGGTCGGTCGTCGGGTGGATCAAAGGCGGGGCCGGTGGGGCGATGCGGGAATTTCATGGCTCTTATTATCCGTTGAGTTCATGCGTGCCCTGGCCACCTGCCCATCCTGGACAGTGAGCCGGGCCGCCAAAAAAGGAATGCCATATCGTGGGACGTTTCGCCTACAACAAATCGCAGTTTCAGGATCTCGCCCAGCAGGCGCTCGAACAGGCGCTCAAGGTCGGCGCCTCGGACGCTCAAGTGGAAGTCTCCGAAGGGCAGGGCATGTCGGTCGGCGTGCGCAACGGCCAGATCGAGAACGTGGAGCACAACCGCGACAA
Organism: Thiomonas sp. 13-64-67; assembly: GCF_002282795.1. NCBI lineage: Bacteria > Pseudomonadati > Pseudomonadota > Betaproteobacteria > Burkholderiales > Thiomonas > Thiomonas sp. 13-64-67. The sequence goes on along the minus strand of NZ_NCKP01000015.1, from coordinate 49,174 downwards.
GAGCCTGTCCATCAGCGTGTTCGATGGCCAGCGCCGCGGCCATGCCAGCACGTCGGACTTTTCGACAGAGGCCATTGCGCGCACCGCGCAGGCGGCGTTCGACATCGCCCGCTACACCGCCGAAGACGACTGCGCCGGGCTGCCCGAGGTGGAGCTGCTGGCCATCGGTCGGCAACAGCCGCAGCTCGATCTCTATCACCCCTGGGATCTGACGCCGCAGAGCGCGGCCAAGATCGCGCTGCGCGCCGAGAAGGCCGCGTTCGCCGTGGATCCGCGCATCCGCAACAGCGAAGGCGCCAGCGTATCCGCGCAAGAGTCGCACTTCGTATTGGCCAACAGCCGCGGCTTCTGCGACGGCTACGCTACCTCGTCGCATAGTCTGTCGTGTGCGCCCATTGCAGGCCGCGGCGACGATATGCAGCGCGATTACTGGTGGACGTCCGAATGCGACCCCGCCGACCTGGCTTCTCCCGAGGCGGTGGGGCGTTACGCCGCAGAGCGGGCGTTGTCGCGGCTGAAGGCGCGCAAGCTGTCCACGCGCAAGTGCCCGGTGTTGTTCGAGTCGCCGCTGGCCTCCGGCCTGATCGGCAGCTTCACCCATGCCATCAGCGGCGGCGCGCTGTATCGCAAATCCTCTTTTTTGCAAGACAGTTTGGGACAGCAGGTGTGGGCCGATCACATCGACCTGATCGAAGACCCCACCCTGCCCAAACGCCGCGGCAGCGCGCCGTTCGACAGCGAAGGTGTGGCCACGCACAAGCGCAGTTTGGTGGACGGCGGCGTGGTGCAAGGCTATCTGCTTGGCACTTATTCGGCGCGCAAGCTCGGCATGCAGACCACCGGCAACGCCGGCGGCGCGCACAACCTGCTGCTGCAAAGCCGCCTCACGCAGGCCAAGGATGATCTGCGCGCCATGCTGCGCAAGCTCGACACCGGGCTGTTTGCTATCGAACTCATGGGCCACGGTGTCAACTATGTGACGGGCGACTATTCGCGTGGGGTTATGGGGTTTTGGGTGGAAGGCGGAAAGATCCGCAATCCCGTGCAGGAGATCACCATTGCGGGCAATCTGCGCGACATGCTGCGCAACGTGGTGGCCGTGGGCGCGGATACGCACACCTATGGCAGCAAGACCACGGGCTCCATCCTGATCGACGGCATGACGGTGGGCGGCGCGGGCTGAGTTTGCCGAGCCCCTCGCACAAGGCCGTCTTCGGGCGGCCTTGTCGTTTGCGCGTCCGCATTGTTGACTTCAAGTCAAAGCTGATTCGCGCCAGAGTCAGGAATCCTTCGCGCTTACCCGCAATGATGCGAATGGTTACATAAGTTACGATGGTCACGTCGGGTCAAGCCGTCTCGCGACTGCAGAAGAACTCACATCCCGATCCTTTTTTATTCCCCTTCCGGAGACTCCATGGAACGTCGCTTCTTTGTCAAACACGCCGGTCTCGCCGGCATCCTCGCTGCCGGTACCGCCCCGGCCGTCATGGCCCAGCAATCGGTACGTTGGCGTCTGGCCTCCAGCTTTCCCAATTCGCTCGACACCATTTATGGCGCCGCCAATGTGTTCGCGCAGAAGGTCAAAGACCTGACCAACGGCAAGTTCGAGATCTCGGTGCACGCCGCTGGTGAACTGGTGCCCGCGTTCGGCGTGGTCGATGCCGTGCAACAAGGCACGGTGGAGTGCTGCCACACCGCGCCGTATTACTTCTTCGGCAAAGACCCGACCTTCGCGCTGGGCGGCACGGTGCCGTTCGGCTTCAACTCGCGCCAGATGACGGCCTGGATGTTCCAGGGCAACGGTCTCAAGCTCATGCGCGAGTTCTACAGTCAGTACAACTTCCTCAACTTCCCCTGCGGCAACACCGGCGCGCAGATGGGTGGCTGGTTCCGCAAGCCGATCAAGAGCCTGGCCGACATGAAGGGCCTGAAAATGCGCATCGGCGGTTTCGCTGGCAAGGTGATCGAGCGCATCGGCGTGGTGCCGCAGAACATTCCCGGCGGTGACATCTACCCCTCGCTGGAAAAAGGCACCATCGACGCGGCGGAGTGGATCGGGCCCTATGACGACCTGAAGCTCGGGTTCTACAAAGTGGCGAAGAACTACCTGTACCCCGGCTGGTGGGAAGGCGGTCTGGAGCTTGACCTCTATGTCAACCAGAAGGCCTACAACGCGCTGCCCGCAGACTACAAGGCGGCGGTCGATGCTGCGACGGCCTATGCCCACGTCAATATGCAGGCTGCCTACGACGCCAAGAACCCCCCGGCGCTCAAGGAACTGGTGGGCAAGGGCGCCAAGCTGCAAGGCTTCCCCAAAGACGTCATGGAAGCGGCGTACAAGGCGGCCAACGATCTTTACAGCGAACTTTCCGCAAACAATCCGAATTGGCGCAAGGTCTACGCCGACTGGGTGAAATTCCGCAACGACGACATTCTGTGGTTCCGTTTTGCCGAGAACGAGTTCGACCGTTTCATGTCCACACGCAAGCTCACCTGAGCGCTGCCCCTAGCCAAAAAGCCCGCTTCGGCGGGCTTTTTTCAGGGCGTTTGGGACGGGTCAATACAATTGGAATCATCTTGATATGAAATGAATCATCTGTATCGAGAGTGACTCATTTACCCGGAGACCCTATGGAACGCCGTTCATTTGTCAAACACGCCGGCCTGGCCGGTATTCTCGCGGCGGGTAGCGCGCCCGCCGTAGTCATGGCCCAGCAGTCCGTGCGCTGGCGCCTGGCGTCAAGTTTTCCCAATTCGCTCGACACCATCTTCGGTGCGGCCAACATCTTCGCGCAGAAGGTCAAGGAAGCCTCGGGCGGCAAGTTCGAAATCAGCGTCCATGCTGCCGGTGAACTGGTTCCACCCTTCGGCGTGGTCGACGCCGTGCAACAAGGTACGGTGGAGTGCGCGCACACCGCGCCGTACTACTTCTTCGGCAAGGACCCGACCTTCGCCCTGGGCTGTGCCGTGCCCTTCGGCATGAACTCCCGCCAGATGAGCGCCTGGATGTATCAGGGCAACGGCCTCAAGCTCATGCGCGAGTTTTATGCAAACTACAACATCATCAGCTTTCCTTTGGGCAATACCGGCGCGCAGATGGGCGGCTGGTTCCGCAAGCCGATCAAGAGCCTGGCCGACATGAAGGGCCTGAAAATGCGCATTGGCGGCTTCGGCGGCAAGGTGATGGAGCGCATCGGCGTGGTGCCGCAGAATATTCCAGGCGGTGACATTTATCCCTCGCTGGAGAAGGGCACCATCGACGCGGCGGAGTGGATCGGCCCTTACGACGATCTGAAGCTGGGCTTCTACAAGGTGGCGAACAACTACCTGTATCCCGGTTGGTGGGAAGGCGGCCCGCAGCTCGACCTGTATGTGAACCAGAAGGCGTACAACGCTTTGTCGCCGGAATACAAGGCCATGGTGGAACTGGCGGCCTCGCATGCGCACATCAATATGCAGGCCATGTATGACGCCAAGAACCCTCCCGCGCTCAAGGAATTGGTGGGCAAAGGCGCCAAGCTGCAAGGCTTTCCGAAAGACGTGATGGAAGCGGCGTTCAAGGCGTCCAACGACCTTTATAACGAGCTTTCAGCGAGCAATCCCCGTTGGAAAAAGGTCTACACCGACTGGGCCAAGTTCCGCAACGACGACATTCTCTGGTTCCGTTTTGCGGACAACGAGTTCGACCGTTTCATGGCCACGCGCAAATTCACCTGATGTGCGCAGAAGTGGTCTGATGAAAACGCCCCGCAAGTCGGGGCGTTTTTTTATTCCAGGGCGGCGGCAAGATGGTCGATCAGTGCACGCAAGGTGGGCGACACAAAGCGGCTCGGCGGATAGAGTGCGTAGGCACGGCCGCCATAATTTCCGAGGAAATTCCAGTCCGGCAAGACCTGCAAGGCAGACCTGTTCTCCAATGGGGGGCGCGCCACATAGTCAGGCAAGGTGCAGAGCCCCAGACCGGCCAGCATGGCCTCCAGCCGCAATGCGCTGTGATTCACGGTATAGCGACCCTGCACGACGACTTCAGTCTCAGTGTCGCCCTGCCGAAAACGCCAGCACCTGTCGTGAGCATCTTCGCCTAGGGGAAGGCAGCTGTGCACCGCCAGATCGGACGGATGAGTAATAGCCGGGTGGGCCGCAAGATACGCGGGCGCTGCGCATAGAACCTGCTCTACCTGCATCAGTTCGCGCGCGGCAAAGCCTTCGGGCGGATGACGCGTGACGCGGATCATCAGATCGACGCCCTCGCGAAAGGGATCGACCTCATGGTCGGTGGCGATCAATTGCAGTTGTACCTGGGGCCATTGCGCCAGAAACTGCAAGAGCAAGGGATGCAGCACATGCCGGGCAAATGCCTTCGGGGCGCTGATGCAGATCGAACCCTTCGGCGTTCCGGCTATTTGTTGCGGCACTTGCAAGACGGCTTGCGCCGCGGCGACCAACTCGCCGCAGCGCACGCGCGCCGCGTCTCCTGCGGCGGTCAGACGGAGTTGTCGCGTCGTTCGCAGGATCAGCTGAATGCCGAGGTGTTTTTCCAGGCGAAAGACCTGACGGCTCACCGCCGAGGGCGTGGTGCCAAGCTGCCGTGCGGCTGCGGAGAAACTCCCGAACTCAGCGACTCGCAGGAAGGTCACCATTTCAGGCAGAACGCTCAAAAACGCATTTGTACTCACGGCGCAATAGTCCTGTTCCGGTGGAGGGTCTGGTTTGCCAGGGATGCACGCCCAACAATGGGACAACGCTCCATCTTATGCAGGTCTTTCGATGACAAATCCGCCTATCAAGCGCGCGGCCTCAGCGCCCGCATTTCATGCGCTCAACCTGGGTGTGCCTGAAGTGCTGCTTCTACTGGTTGCAGCAGTTTGGGGTGGCAGTTATGGGGTGACCAAATTGCTGGCTCAGCAGTGGCCGGTGCTCGACTTGCTCACCCTGCGTTTTGGTTTGACCTTTCTGATCTTGTCGCCGACCTTGCGTCCCCTGTTTACGGCGCAATGGCGAGGCGGATTGGCGGTCGGCTCGATACTGGGGCTCAACCTGCTGGCCGTGTTTCTCTGCGAAACCTACGGCGTCACGTTGACGACTGCAGCAAACGCCGCTCTGCTCATCAGTCTTTGTGTCGCGCTGACGCCACTGGTCGAATGGACGCTATTGGGGCAGCCGCCCACCTTGCGCGCGTGGCAGGCGGCGGGTTTGTCGGTTATCGGAGCGGGCTTGCTGTCGGCAACATCGGGAATTGGCCGCCCGGGCTTGGGCGATGCGCTGGTGCTTCTCGCTGCCTTGCTGAGGGCCGTGATGGTGACTCAAACCAGACGGCTTGCAGCCCGTCATGCCTTGCCCGCACAGACTTTGACCGCCGTTCAATCGGGCGTGGTGACGGTGGGGTTGGCTGCCCTGGTGTGGGTCTGGCGCGGGCCACACTGGCCGTCCATTCCCCTGCGGGCCAGTTTCTGGGCCGGGATGGCGTTTCTGGTGTTGCTGTGCACCGTATTTGCTTTCTTTGCGCAGAACTATGCGGCGTCGCGCACGAGCCCCAGCCGGGTCTCGTTGTTGATGGGTAGCGAGCCGTTGTTTGGCGTGTTGGTTGGCGTTGCTCTGCTGGGCGAGAAGATGACGATACCGGGCTGGCTGGGAGGTGGTCTGATGGTGTTTGCAGCTTGGCATGCCACTCGCCTTCCGAATCAGACGAATGAGACGGCGTCTGCCTTATGCGGGCTTCGCACCCCGAATCCACAACCTGGCGAGCCCGTGCGCCACCAAGACGCACAGGGCGCCCACGAACGCCCCGCCGATCACGTCAGCCGGGAAGTGCGCGCCGACGGCGATGCGTGACCATGCCACCCAAAGCGCGAACAGCCACAGCACGACGCTCCAGGGGCGGGGCAGCGAAAAGGCCAGACTTGCGGCGAGCACCATGGCAAATGCCGCGTGACCCGAGGGAAAGCTGTGCGCAAACTTGGGTTCTCCAAGTACATGAACCATCTGCGGCCCGAAAACCTCAAGCGGTCGCGGAAAGTGAGCCCAGGGTTTGAGTACGCCGTAAATCGAGACAAACAACAGCAGATTGGCCCAGGCGTAGACCAGCACGCTGCGCAGAGAAATCAACCGGGGCCAGCGCATCGCGAGGGTCAGCAGCAGGCCGAGGTAGACCGGCAGCAGATGATGGTCGCCCAAGGCGGTGCCCAGGCGTGCGGCGTTGTTCCACACCGGGTTGTCTCCGGCGTGATTGATGGCGAGGAACAGGCGGGCGTTCCAGCCGTCCCATGCGTACCAGAGGGCATGAGGGTCGAGTTTCATGGGCGGTTATCCGTTTACGGGCACCAGGCGCGTGCCCGCGAGTACATCGTGCAGATACTGACGGTCTTTGCGCAGCAGGCTGGTGCCGGCCCACAGCAAAATGCCCGCAGCGAGCAGCCAGCCGGTCTCCTCTGGTGAAAGATGCAGGGCCGCAGCCAAGGTCAGGGCGGGGACGACCCAGAGCCAGGCCAGAACGGCGCGCCATAGTGCCCGCCCAAGGCCGAGCGGCGCCCCGCTTGGGGTGACCAGAGCGATTTTCCAGACCTTCATGGGCAGCGTTTGCCGACCTGCACTCCAGAACCCGGCACCATAGCCGGTGAGCGCAACGAATTCTGCGACTTGGAGGATGACTCGGTGTGTTGCCGACGCCTGCGGCAAACCCAACAAGTGCAGTAGCCCTAGCGTGACCGCCGCAGTGACCAGGGACAGGCCCAGCAGTATGAGCCCTTCATAGGTGAGGCAGGCCAGGCGTCGGCGCAGTGGGGGCGCGTTTAGAGAAAGCATGGATTTGGGCGAAGGCGTGCGCCCGCAGCACGAACTTAGCGGGCCGGGCAGCGCAGCACATCCGCACAAGGCACGGCAGCGGAGGCGGTTTTGGCGGGTATCGGCGCCGATGCGGGGAGAGGCGGCTGGGGCGCGGGTTTGACGGGCGGCTTGACAGGTGGCTTGACAGGCTGCGCGTGGCTTGCAGCAGCCTGTTTTTCCTGCAAATATTTGCCCACCTGTCCGGGGTGGGGCTTGGGATGCCGGGCTTCTTCCTTGAGCCGTTCACGTTCGGCCTGAGGCAGTTTTTGGTAGGCCTCCCAGGCTTCGCGGCGGCTTTGCTGCGGCGTCTTGCCGGTGGAGAGAAAATTTTCGCGCGCCAGACGACGTTTTTCCGGACTGAGGTGCGCCCACTCATTCATCCGCTGCTGCAGGGTTTTTTGCTGCTGCGGACTCATTGCGGGATAGCGGGCGGCGATGTCGAGCCATTTTTTCTTGCGGTCGTGATCGAACTCGCTCCAATCGGCTTTCAGGGGGGCAAGAATGTGCTGCTGCGTCGCGCTAAGGTGTTGCCAGCTCGGCGGCGCTTCAGCCGCATGCGCCGGAGTGACGCAGAACAGCAGGGCCACGAACAGGAACAGCAGCAAGGCGGACTGAAACAGAGCCGACTGAAACAGGGCAAACTGAAACAGGAGGGGGCGCTCCATCAGGCGTGGAGGACAGGGGCGCAAAGTCATCAGCGCTCCAGCTTGAGGTAGCGGGCAAATCCGGGATCGGCATAGGCCGCTGGCGGCAAATCGCCCAGCAAAAGGGCGGTGTCGATGTCGGCCGTGACGCGGATGAACCGTTCCTGTTGATAGTCTTGCAAGACCAGCAGGCCGACGACCAGCACGATCAGCGGCAGAACGGCGCCGAAACGAAACAGCCACGACCTCCAGAGCGAGGGACCCGCCAGCGAAAGGGCGCGGCCCTGCGCGACGGCAGCAGTTGCCGAAACGGGCTGAATCTGGGCGACCGCCATCAGCCGCAAGGCCTTGAGGCGCTCGGACTGTTCGGGAGTGATCTGCCGCTCGGCCTGTTGCAGCCGTGTGGCGAGTTGCTGCGCAAGGCGGGCTTCGACTTTGGGGCGCAGCGGATCGGTTGCGTCGTTTTTCATGAGTAGCCCTGGGCTTTCAAGACGCGTGCCAGCGAATGGATGGCGCGCGAGCAATGCGTTTTGACGCTGCCTTCCGAGCAGCCCATGGCTTGCGCGGTTTCGGCAACGTCGAGTTCCTCCCAATAACGTAACAAAAACGCTTCCCGTTGACGTGCGGGCAAACGCGAAATTTCAGTTTCGAGATGTTTCAGGATCTGCATGCGCTGAACCTGGGTTTCGGCGCTCTCGAGATGCTCGCTCAGTGCTTCGAGTTCCAGCGTTTCGAGCAGGTCAAATTCGCCCTCGCTGTCCTGAGATTCAAAATCCGACAGATTGCTGAAAAGCGCGTTTCGCACCTTGCGCTTGCGATGCCAGTCGAGAATGGCATTGGTCAGAATGCGCTGGAACAGCAGCGGCAACTCCTGGCGCGGTTTGTCGGCGTATTTGGTCGCCAGGCTGATCATCGCCTCCTGCACCAGATCCATCGCGGCGTCGTCGTCGCGCGTCGAGAACGCGGCACGCAAAAAGGCGCGCTTGTCGATACTGGCGAGGAATTCGTTGAGTTCTCGTTCGGTGGCCATCGAGTCGGACGTCGTGCGGTCCGTGAGGATGAGAGGCAACTGCACATTATGCAATGGCGCATCGTTGCACCAAATGGGCTACAGGACGGGCTCATGAAGCTCAACCAGCCGACCGGCGTCGGGGTGACGTTGGGGCGTCAGTCCGTTCTGATGCGAGACCAAAATCCCCACGGTCATGTGCAGCAGTGCTGCGCTGCACTACACTACCTAGCTCCGTTTGGTCTGAGCCTCCGTGCAGCAACAAGGTGAGATGCGATTTGCATTGCCTGCCGCGCCCACAACGTTCCAGATCGTACGTGTATCCCAAAGGCCGGCCACAAGCGGGTGCCGAGGGAGACCTGAAGTCTTTCGTCAGAGAAATTCACAAGGTGAACTCATGGAAATGAATCGCACAGAACACAAGTCGGCCGCTACGGCCGCATCAAAGTCCGGCGCGGCAAGCGCGCAGGAACTCACCGGGGCAGAAATCCTGGTGCGATGCCTTCAGGAAGAAGGCGTCGAATTCATGTGGGGCTACCCCGGCGGGGCCGTGCTCTACATCTACGACGAGCTCTACAAGCAAACCTCGATCCAGCATGTACTGGTGCGGCAGGAAGCGGCCGCGGTTCATGCCGCAGACGCGTATGCCCGTGCGACGGGCGAGGTCGGCGTGGCCCTGGTGACCTCCGGGCCGGGGGCGACCAACGCCATCACGGGCATTGCCACGGCCTATATGGACTCGATTCCGATGGTGATCATCACCGGGCAGGTGCCGACGACGGCCATCGGGCTGGATGCGTTTCAGGAATGCGACACCGTGGGCATCACCCGCCCGGTGGTCAAACACAATTTCCTGGTCAAGGATGTGCGCGATCTGGCGGCCACGATGAAAAAGGCGTTCCACATCGCCCGTTCGGGTCGGCCGGGCCCGGTGGTGGTGGATGTGCCCAAGGATGTGTCGCGCCATACCACTCAGTTCGAGTATCCCAAGACCGTGGAGATGCGCTCTTACAACCCGGTGCGCAAGGGCCACGGTGGCCAGATCCGCAAGGCGGTGCAACTGCTGCTCTCGGCCAAGCGTCCTTACATCTACACGGGCGGTGGCGTGGTGCTGGCGAATGCGTCTCCCGAACTGCGCAAGCTGGCCGACCTGCTGAAGTATCCCTGCACCAATACGCTGATGGGGCTGGGCGCGATGCCCGGCGAAGACCCGAAGTTTCTCGGCATGCCCGGCATGCACGGCACCTTCGAGGCGAACATGGCGATGCAGCATTGCGACGTGCTGCTCGCGGTGGGCGTGCGGTTCGACGACAGGGTGATCGGCAATCCGGGGCATTTTGCGCAAAACCAGCGCAAGATCGTGCATATCGATATCGATCCTTCCTCCATCTCGAAGCGGGTGAAGGTGGACGTGCCCATCGTGGGCGATGTCGGCGAGGTGCTGCGGGAACTCATCGATCAGCTCGAACAGTCCTTCAAGGCGGGCAACAAGAACGACGGTGGCGCGCTGGCGGCTTGGTGGGCGCAGATCGAGGAATGGCGCAAGCGCGACTGTCTCGCCTATGAGCATTCGACCGAGGTCATCAAGCCGCAGGCTGTGATCGACACGCTGTACGAACTGACCAAAGACCGCGAGACCTATATCTGCTCTGATGTGGGACAGCATCAGATGTGGGCCGCGCAGCTCTATAAATTTCCCGAGCCGCGGCGCTGGATCAATTCGGGCGGTCTCGGCACCATGGGCGTGGGTCTGCCCTACGCCATGGGCATCAAGCTGGCCAAGCCCGAAGCCGAAGCCGTTTGCGTCACCGGTGACGGCTCCATCCAGATGAATATCCAGGAACTCGCCACCTGCCTGCAATACGGCACGGCGGTGAAGATCATTCTGCTTAACAACCGCTATCTCGGCATGGTGCGGCAGTGGCAGGAGATCGAGTACGAAGGCCGCTATTCGCATTCCTACATGGATTCCTTGCCCGACTTCGTCAAGCTCGCCGAAGCCTATGGTCATGTGGGCATCAAGGTGGACAAGCCCGAAGACCTGCGTCCCGCCATGGAGAAGGCGTTTGCGATGAAAGACCGCACGGTCTTCCTCGACATCTCGGTGGACCCCACAGAGAACGTCTGGCCCATGGTGCAGGCGGGTCGGGGGATCACCGACATGTTGCTCGGTTCGGAGGATCTCTGATTTTTGAACGGCGCGAGGCTTTGGGGTTTGGCCGTAGCGGCGTCTCACCGGACGCCGCGCCCTGCCAAACGCCAAGCCCGCGCTTTCGACAACCGCGTGCGCTGTTATGCACGCTTCCATCATCAATCTCGCAGCAGCCAGGCGACGCTTACCGGCGCCGCACGAAGCCTGCGTAGAGGAGTGAATTCATGAAACACATCATTGCCGTTCTGCTGGAAAACGAACCCGGTGCCCTGTCGCGTGTGGTGGGCTTGTTCTCCGCTCGGGGCTACAACATCGAATCGCTGGTCGTGGCGCCCACGGAAGATGCCTCGCTGTCGCGCATGACCATTGTCACCAGCGGCTCGGAAGAGGTCATCGAGCAGATCACCAAGCACCTCAACCGGCTCATCGAAGTGGTCAAGGTCGTCGATCTCACCGAGGCTTCCTTCATCGAGCGCGAGCTCATGTTGATCAAGCTGCGGGCCGTGGGCAAGGAGCGCGAAGAGATCAAGCGCATGTCCGACATTTTCCGCGGCCACATCATCGATGTGACCGACAAGTCCTACACCATCGAACTGACCGGCGACGCCGCGAAGCTCGACGCTTTTATCCAGGCGGTCGATCCCACGGCCATTCTGGAAACCGTGCGAACCGGCAGCTGCGGAATTGGCCGCGCCGAGCGTATCCTGCGCGCCTGATTCCAAGACGGCGCATCTTTTTTGTGGCGTGGAGCGTCCCGCCAAGAACACAATACCTCAACTTCAGGAGCCAATATGAACGTTTATTACGACAAAGACGCCGATCTCTCCCTCATCAAAGGCAAGAAGGTCACCATCGTGGGTTACGGCTCGCAGGGCCATGCCCATGCCCAGAATCTGAATGACAGTGGCGTGAAGGTCACCGTCGGCCTGCGCAAGAACGGCGCATCCTGGGACAAGGCCAAAAAAGCCGGCCTGAAGGTCGCCGAGGTCGAAAAGGCCGTTGAAGGCGCCGATGTGGTGATGATGCTCATGCCCGACGAGAACATCGCCGAGGTCTATCGCAATGCCGTCGAGCCGAACATGAAGAAGGGGGCTGCACTGGCCTTTGCGCACGGCTTCAACGTGCATTACGGCCAGGTTCAGCCGCGCGCCGATCTCGACGTCATCATGATCGCCCCCAAGGCGCCCGGCCATACCGTGCGCAGCACCTACACCCAGGGCGGCGGCGTGCCGCATCTGATCGCGGTGCATTCCGACAAGTCGGGCAAGGCGCGCGATCTGGCGCTTTCTTACGCTGTGGCCAACGGCGGCGGCAAGGCCGGCATCATCGAAACCAACTTCCGCGAAGAGACCGAGACCGATCTGTTCGGTGAGCAGGCGGTGCTGTGCGGCGGTACGGTCGAACTGATCAAGGCCGGTTTCGAGACTCTGGTCGAGGCCGGCTATGCGCCCGAGATGGCCTATTTCGAGTGTCTGCATGAACTCAAGCTCATCGTCGATCTGATCTACGAAGGCGGCATTGCCAACATGAACTACTCGATCTCCAACAACGCGGAGTACGGCGAGTATGTCACCGGGCCGAAGGTCGTCACCGAGGACACCAAGAACGCCATGCGTCAGTGCCTCAAGGACATCCAGACGGGTGAATACGCCAAGAGTTTCATTCTGGAAAACCGCGCCGGTGCGCCCACCTTGCTCTCGCGCCGCCGTCTGACCTCCGACCATCAGATCGAACAGGTCGGTGAGAAGCTGCGTGCGATGATGCCTTGGATCAAGGCCAACAAACTGGTGGACAAATCGAAGAACTGATCTTCGGACCCTTTGACTCTCACAACACCCGGCCCCTGCCGGGTGTTGTGCTTCATGCCGGGCCTTCCGGCGACTAAACTCCACCCATGACTTATCCCCATCCCATTCTGGCCCGCGAAGGCTGGCCCTTTATTGCCAGCAGCGTGCTGCTTTCCGCGATCGTTTGGGCGCTCGCCGGGTTCTGGTGGTCATTGCCGATCTGGCTGCTGACGATTTTCGTGGTGCAGTTCTTTCGTGATCCCGCCCGTCCGATCCCTCGCGATCCGCTCGCCGTTCTCAGCCCGGCTGATGGCCGCATCGTGGCCATTACGCATGCGTTCGACCCTTACGCCGGGCGCGATGCCCTCAAAATCAGCGTGTTCATGAACGTGTTCAATGTGCATTCAAACCGTGCCCCGGTGGACGGCGCCTTGCGCGATGTGCAATATTTCCCGGGTAAATTTGTGAACGCCGATCTCGACAAAGCCTCCGAGCAAAACGAGCGCAATGCGCTGGTGATCGATTGCGATGGTCGCGTGGTGACTGCCGTGCAAGTCGCCGGCTTGATTGCCCGGCGCATCCTTTGCTACGTCAAGGCGGGCGATGCCCTGCAGCGCGGGCAACGGTTTGGATTCATCCGGTTTGGTTCGCGTGTCGATGTCTATTTGCCGTTGGACACACAGTCGCGCGTTTCGATCGGAGACAAGGTTTACGCCAGCAGCACCGTGCTGGCCGATTTCGCTGCCTGAAGTCCTTTTCTTAAGACGTCTATTCGTTCAGAGAGGTTGAGCATGTCGCGAAATGTGGCCCAATTTCCCCCGCAGGCCAGTTTGTCGGAACGGACAGATGCGCCTCCAGAAGCCGATACGCCCCGGTCGCCGGAGGTGACCTATCAGCCGCCTGAGTCTGACGACGATCCTGCACACCGTCGTCGGCGCGGCATTTATCTTCTGCCCAACTCCTTCACCGCTGCCGCGTTGTTCTGCGGCTTCTACGCCATCGTGATGGCGATGAGCGGGCGATACGACTCCGCGGCCACGGCCATCTTCGCCGCCATGGTGCTCGACAGCCTCGATGGCCGGGTTGCGCGGATGACCAATACCCAAAGCGAATTCGGCGCCCAGTTCGACTCGCTCGCCGACATGGTGTCGTTCGGTGCGGCCCCTGCGCTCATCATTTATGAATGGTCGCTGCGCGGTTTGGGTAAGCTGGGCTGGTTGGCCGCCTTTGTGTATTGCGCAGGGGCTGCTCTGCGGCTTGCGCGTTTCAACACCAATGTTGCGGTGATCGACAAACGCTACTTTCAAGGCCTGCCCAGTCCGGCCGCTGCCGCGCTGGTGGCCGGTTTTCTCTGGATCATGACGGATGCCGGTGTGCAGGGCGCGCATGTCGCCTGGTTCAGTTTTGTCATCACGCTTTTCGCCGGACTCACCATGGTGACCAACGTGCCGTTCTACAGCTTCAAGGACGTGAGCTTTCGCCGCAGCGTGCCGTTCATCAGCATCTTTCTCATCGTGCTGTTGATCGGTCTGATCGCGTACCAGCCTCCGCTGGTGTTGTTTGGCTTGTTTGTTCTATATGGATTGTCCGGCTACGGCGTCTATGTGTGGCATCGTCTCAAGGGCCGCCCGGTTAGCGTGATCGCCACCTCAGTGGACGAGCCTGACGAACGCGGCTTGCATTGATCAATCTTTTTACGAGCGAGTGTTGACAAGCGGTTCAGGCGCTGCGAAAATAATTGTTTTACGCGGGAATAGCTCAGTTGGTAGAGCGCAACCTTGCCAAGGTTGAGGTCGCGAGTTCGAGTCTCGTTTCCCGCTCCAAATTCTCAGCAAAAAAGGGAAGCCAAGCTTCCCTTTTTTGTGTCCGGTGCATGTTGTCGCTTTCCTGTGACGACACAGGGTTTGACCAATGGCAGATCAAGTCTCGGTCAGCGCTGCAGCATCCTGCGGTTTTGCGTACGATCTCTAACCTTTACGCAGCCAAGTCGCCCGGCGGGGTGGCAGAGTGGTTATGCAGCGGCCTGCAAAGCCGTCTATGCCGGTTCGATTCCGACCCCCGCCTCCAAATATCTGTAAAAACAACAGCTTACAGGATTGGCCCACACTAACACTGTGGGCTTTTTTTCGTCTTTCGGACATCAATTCGTCCCTGCAATGACCCTGTAGTGACCAAGAACTCCCATTTTCCGGGGGGGGCAAGGGCCGCGTCCCATCTGCTCGACGTTACGCCTCCGCAGGTCTGCTTGGGCTTTCTTGCAGCACCATCCAGCACTGGATCAGCGTCGCTCAGTTGGGGGAGTGCAAGGCAACATTTGAGTGCAAAAATAGATACCGACTGAAATCGCAAAAGGGAGCGCAGCTTGATCAAATCGTACGCAGACTACCAAAGGTATCTCGAGGCGGACCGCATCGCTTTGGGGGTGAATTCGCGCTGGGCCTGGCTGTTTGACGAAATTTTTCAATTTCAGCGCTTGCTTAGAAAAGTCGAATTTCTCACAAACTGTGAGAAAAATTCTTTTCGGCGCCGCCTTGCGGTATATCGTTTTCGTAAGCTTTCGATCAAGCTAGGGTTCTCGATACCGATCAATGTTTTTGGCCCAGGCCTTGCAATTTTGCACTACGGCACGATCGTCGTGAATTCCGGGGCAAGAATTGGTTCGAATTGCAGAATTCATACAGGCGTGAATATCGGAGCGCAGCTTGGCAGAGGAAACGAAGTGCCAAGAATAGGACACAATTGTTATATTGCACCAGGGGCAAAAATTTTTGGTGCGATAGAGATTGGGGACAATACAGCAGTGGGCGCCAATGCGGTAGTCAATAAAAGCTTTCCAGAGGGTAATGCAACTATCGGCGGAATTCCTGCGAAGGTCATTTCACAAAAATCGACTAAAGGACTTTTTGTTCATGGAGATTCTCGATTTTGAGAGACGTGCCAGATCGCGTCATTAATTCTCTTTTTTAAAGTTTATGCAGTTTATCTAAATTGGCATTTCATTCAATATGCATGCCCCAATACGTATATTAATGGTTGTTGACGGACGCTATCCTGCAACGGGTGGTGCAGAGATGCAGGCCCGGCTACTTAGTCGGTCATTCGCCGCTGCCGGCCACGAGGTGCGCGTTCTGGTGCCGCAGCTGGACCGCTCGCTCCCGTTCGCCGATCGGGTCGATGGTATTCCGGTACTAAGATTGGGATATCCGAAAATAAAGGGACTTGGTGCGATATTGCTCAATCTAAATTTTGCGCTCTGGTTGTTGAGGCATCAAGGTGAATTTGATGCTATTCACATTCATATGATGCATAATCTAGCCGGGGCGGCGGGATGGATTAATCGATGGCTGAAGCCAACTCTTATAGTCAAAGTTTCGGGCGCCGCGGAGTTTCAAGGGGGCATTCTCGACCCAAAATTAATGACAAAGCCTGTTCACTGGATTTTGCGGAAAGGCGCCCAGCGTCTCGATGCCTATCAATGCATCAGCAAGATGACGGTGAAAATCATGCTGGAAGCTGGCTTCGCCAAGGAGCGCCTGCATCTTCTGCCGAATGCAGTGGATTTGGTGCACTTTGCATACAAAGGGACTAGAGATCAGTCTTCACTTCGTGCTGTGTTTGTCGGGCGCCATGTCCCGGTAAAAGGGCTGGATGTCTTACTGGAGTCCTGGGTGAGGGTATCCTTGCAATCACCTGATGCACACTTGACTCTTGCCGGTGATGGACCGGAGAGAGAAAGGTTGATGACGCTTTCCCGGCAGTTGGGCATTGAGAACAGTGTTTCTTTCCCTGGTTTGGTGCAGGATGTGCCGGCACTTTTGTCCTCGCACAATTTGTACGTGCAGGCCTCGCATCAGGAGGGTCTACCCAATGCGGTTCTCGAGGCGATGGCAAATGGACTGCCAACGGTTGCCACCCAGATCAGTGGTCATGAAGATGTGATCACTCATGGCGTGACGGGCTTACTTGTGCGTCCAAATCATGCCGATGAGTTGGCGGCGGCGATTAGTCATTTGGCTGAGAACCCAAGCTTAAGGCAAGAGATGGGCGCAACTGCCCGGCGATTTGTTGAGCAATACTTTTCTACTGAAGCGGTCATGCAATCGCTTTTAGCTGTCTACACTCAGCCAAGTGCTACACTGAGCCATCCAATGACTAAGGCAAAAATCAATGCTAATCGGTAAGGATGCCGTGGTTAGGGCAAAGGGTGAAAAGCGTGGAGTACTTGCACGCCTTTTTCAGCATACTTCAAATTATTCGATTGGTAGTGTGCTGGTTATGTTGGCCAGCATCATCTCTTTTCCAATTCTCACTCGGATTTTTTCGGTTGCGGAATATGGAACAATGGCATTGGTTACCTCTACGATCCTATTTTTAGTAGGAATAGGAAAACTTGGCCTACAACACTCGGTAGTACGTTATTACAGCGAGGTTGAGGCGGGGACGAGGAAAAATACTGCGACGCAGTTTTTTTCTACCGTATTATTTGGAATGATTGTCGTTGGGTTGGCTGTGACCTTGCTCAGTATTTTGGGGATCCGTTTTGTGCCCACGGCCTGGTTGTCAAATGAGCAAACAAAATACTTGATTATATTGGCGTCGCCACTGATTTTTATCCGTGTGGTGGATAGTGCGATGTACAACATGCTCCGTGCTCAACAAAAAAGCGGAATTTACAGCACCTACTTCACGGTTAGGAAATATCTTGGGCTGGGTTTGATATTTTTTGTGCTTTTTTATGTTTCACGCACTTTGGAAGGGTTTTTTATTTCTTCCATGGTGGGTGAATTTATTGCTGTAGCAGTGATAATTTTTTACTATGCGAGGCAGCACGTTTTTGATGTGCGGCAGTTTGACAAGCCGCTCTTCATATCGATGTTGGTGTTTGGATTGCCTTTGCTTGCTAGCGAGCTTTCTATGCTGCTGCTGAATATGGGTGGGCGCTACATCATAAATTATCAACTCGGGCCAGAGCCTTTAGGGGCATTTTCCGCTGCGTTTAATTTTAGTGATTATTTGCAAGGGGTGTTGACTGCTTCCTTTGCGCAGGCGGTTGTGCCGATGTACTTCAGGATGTGGGAGCAACAGGGACGCGGGAAAACTATTGAATTCATTCAACAAGCCCTCAAATATTATATTGCGCTAGCACTCCCTGTATTGGGTGGCATGGCTGCTGTAGGTCCTGAATTACTCCGGCTTCTGGCCTCTTCAAAATATGACGTAAGTGCAACATTGATCGTATTTATCGTTGGGGGCATGCTGGTTTCTGGCGGGACTCCAATTTTTAGTGCCGGTATCTACATCAATAAACTAACTAAAGTCGTCATGTATTCGGTATTGACGGCCGCTGCCGTAAATATTGTATTGACAGTTCTGCTTGTTCGCCCATTTGGTATTGAGGGAGCTGCTTTTGCTGCACTAGTCAGCTACATCTTGTACACTGTCATGGCGGCCTATTATGGTCGCAAAGTGGTAAAAATAAACATCCCGTGGTTTGATGTATTAAAATATGGATCATTCACTCTAATAATGTATGTTGTGGTGGTTTACATTGATCCGCCGGATCTGGCTTTTCGAATTTTTTCTCAAATTATTGTCGGCGCGCTTGTGTATGGTGCTTTGATTATTATTTTTGACCGGCAGTTGCGAAATCTATTGCGACAAGGTGTCGCAAAGTTGATGAGCGCGCGATAATTTTTGTATGTGCTGGCTGTACGATTTTAATATTCATCTCGATGATATTATTTTTTCTGTTCTTTTTCTGAATTTTCTCACTGATGCTTTCAGCGCTTTCCATTGCCCCGATGCTCGATTGGACGGATCGACATTGCCGCTATTTTCATCGTCTGATTACACAGCGAGCTTTGCTTTACACGGAAATGGTGACGACTGGGGCGTTGCTATATGGAGACGTGGCGCGGCATCTTGATTACAGTTCGCATGAACACCCTGTTGCGCTGCAGTTAGGCGGTAGTGAGCCAGTTGATCTGGCCCGTTGCGCCAAACTGGCACTCGAATGGGGTTATGACGAAATCAATTTGAACTGTGGATGCCCCAGTCCTCGGGTGCAGCGCGGGGCATTTGGGGCTTGTTTGATGGCGGAACCCTCCCGGGTGCGCGATTCGGTTGCTGCCATGGTGGAGGCGGTTTCAGGCACGATCCCGGTTACGGTCAAGCACCGCATTGGTGTCGACCATGAGGATAGTTACGGTTTTGTGCGCGATTTTGTGGGAACGCTGTCGCAAGGCGGTTGTGAGACGTTTATCGTGCATGCCCGTTCCGCATGGCTTGATGGCCTCAGCCCGAAGGAAAACCGCGATATTCCACCGCTGCGGCCAGAGTTCATTCTGCAGTTGCGGCGCGACTTTCCAGAACTTGCCTTTGTGCTCAATGGCGGCATCAAGACGGGGCAGCAGATCGGCGAGTGGTTGCCGCAGGTTTCCGGCGTGATGGTGGGGCGGGCGGCTTATCAAGACCCGTGGAGTCTGTCGACTTGGGATCAAGAATTTCTGGGGAATGCCGATTCGGCTGCGCCTGAGCGCGAAATCGTCGAAGAGCAAATGTGCGCCTACATCGCGGCGTGGAAGGCAAAGGGCTTGCATCCGCAGGCGATTACCCGGCATATGCTCAATTTGTGGAAGGGGCAACCCGGTGGGCGTCGCTGGCGGCAAGTGTTGAGTAATTCGAGTTTGTTGTCCACGCTGTCGGTGCCTGAGCTATTCGCGACGGCAAGACGCGCCCGCCTGTCGGCCGAACTCGACGAAGC
Source organism: Thiomonas sp. 13-64-67 (assembly GCF_002282795.1). Classification (NCBI taxonomy): domain Bacteria; kingdom Pseudomonadati; phylum Pseudomonadota; class Betaproteobacteria; order Burkholderiales; genus Thiomonas; species Thiomonas sp. 13-64-67. Next base: position 29,997 of record NZ_NCKP01000015.1, on the reverse strand, counting down.
GATGGAGTCAAATCAATCCAGCCAACCCGGCCAACTTGGTCAACCGTTGACGGCTTCGGCTTGCGTCTGAACGCTCGCCCTGGCGGGCGATTCTGAACGGATTTCTGCGGTTGACAGTGCCACGACCTTCAGCGCGGCGTCGCGGAAAGACTCTCCGTCAATGCCCTTGAGCGCGACGACAGGCGCGGCGTCGAACGCCCGAAAATGGTTGGACATCGACCGGGTGTAGCTCGGGTCGTAGTGGTGCTGCAGGATGTCTGCAGTGAAAGCGGCAAGCTCGCCTTGTGTGATGAGTTCCTGCCAGCGTTCGACGGTTTCGGCGCCTCGCAAGGCGCGCAGGCTGGCCAGGCGCTGCAACAGCAGGGGGCGATCGGCAGACAACTGGGCGTAGTCGGCTAGCAACAGCGCAACGCGCAGGTTGGTTTCGAGCTCCAGGGTGATGCAATGCCCCTGGCGCATCTGCTCCATCAGCGCATCGGGGACGTGAAGGGCGCCAATCTTCTTGCTCTCTGCCTCGACAAATACCGGGCGGTTCGGATCGAAGCGGCGCAGATCGGCCCACACGCGGGTCTCGAACAATTTTTGCGAGGGCTGCGTTTCACCCGGTTCCAGTCCCAGCACGGAACCTCGATGCTGTGCCAGCGCCTCGAGATCGAGCACTTGCGCCCCGACCTCGCGCAGTGATTGAAGCAGACGGCTCTTGCCGCAGCCGGTACGGCCGCAGATGACGTGAAATTGAAGTTGCCCGGACCGTTGCTCCAGATCGGCGCGCAGGGCGCGGCGCAAAGACCGATAACCGCCCTGCACCAGAACCACGGAAAAACCGATGCGTGCCAGGATGTGGGCCATCGCGCCCGAGCGGTTGCCGCCGCGCCAGCAGTACACCAGAGGCGTCCAGGATTTGGGCAACTCGGCCGCATGCGCCTCGATGTGGTTGGCGATGTTGCGGGCGATCAGCGTGGCGCCGCGCTTATTGGCGACGAAGGGATCGACCTGGGCGTAAAGCGTGCCGACTTCGGCGCGCTCGGCGTCGTCGAGCACCGGCCAGTTTTGGGCGCCAGGCATGTGATCGAGCGCGAATTCCGACGGGCTGCGCACGTCGATCACGGCGCTGAAAGACTGCAGCTTCTGCAGCGCTTCTGCTGCATCCATGACGCGGGGGTTCATGGCGCCGACCCCGCGGCAGGCAGGGCCAGCAAAGGGGCGAGGTGCGGCCAGACGGTATCGAGCATGGTGGGTTGCGCTTGCGCGGTGGGGTGAATGTTGTCGGACTGAAACCAATCGGGATGGCCGACGACGCCAGAAAGCAGAAACGGGACCAGCGCCACACGCTGCGATTTTGCAACCGCCGGAAACACGGCCGCAAAACGTGCGGTGTACGCCGGGCCGTAGTTTGGCGGAATCTGCATGCCGACCAGCAAAACACGCGCGCCCGCCTTTTTGCACAGTGCGACCATACGGTTCAGATTGTTCTGCGTTTGCTGCAAGGAAAGACCGCGCAGGGCATCGTTGCCGCCCAGTTCGATGATGACTACGCGCGGCTTGTCGCGCGCGAGCAGGGCGGGCAGCCGGGCCAGCCCGCCCGCTGTGGTGTCGCCGCTGATGCTGGCGTTGACCACGGTCCAGCGCGGCTCTTTGGCTTCGAGCCGCTGGCGTAGCAGATCGACCCAGCCTTTTCCCGTCTCCAGCCCGTATCCGGCAGACAGGCTGTCGCCCACCACGAGCAGAGTGGCTATGGGCGTGGATACAGGCGGTATGGCGGCCCGCGCGGCGCCCGCTAGCCCCATGCCCGCCGTCAGCGCCGACACCACAAGCCCCAAGACCTTGCGCCGCGACAGCGGGGGCGGGCTTTCTACAATCAACGGCTTTCCATTTTTCATAACAAGGCTTCCATGACGGTCGATGTGATTGTCGCGCAGGATCTGGGCAAGACCGTTTCCGATGTCGGCGACGCCCTGACCATTCTTCACGCGGTGCAACTGCGAGTTCCTGCGGGACAGAGCGTGGCCATTACCGGCGCGTCGGGCTCGGGGAAATCCACGCTGCTGGCTTTGCTCGCCGGCATGGATCGGCCCAGCACAGGCCAGGTGTGGATCGACGGCGTTGATCTCGAAAGCCTCGACGAGAACGGCCGGGCCGATCTGCGGGCGCAGAAAATCGGCTTCGTGTTCCAGAATTTTCAGCTCATCGACCACTACACCGCGCTGGAAAACGTGGTGCTGCCTCTGGAAATTTCCGGGCGTGCTCACGGCGCGGTGGACGCCGCAACGACCTTGCTGCACGCCGTGGGGCTGGGCGAGCGACTGCATCATCGCCCGGCCTTGCTGTCAGGCGGTGAGCAACAGCGCGTTGCCCTGGCCCGCGCCTTCGTGGGCCGACCCCGGCTGGTCTTGGCCGACGAGCCGACGGGCAATCTCCGCTGCGACCGCGTTTGCACCATGCACGCCGGTCACTTGACCGAACAACCCCAGGCGGTGGCTGCATGAAGCCGCTCTACGGATTTCACGCGGTGGGCGCACGCCTGCGTGCGGCTCCCGCCTCGGTGCATGCGGTGTATGTCGATGCCAGTCGGCGCGATGCGCGCATGCAGCAATTCTTGCGCAAAGTCGAGGCCTCGGGCGTGGAGCTGAAAACCCTCAGCGCCGAGCGCCTGACCGCGCTGGCGGGCACCGACCGTCATCAGGGCGTAGTGGCGCAGGTCGATGACTTGCCGACTGTGCACGACCTGCACGCCGTGCTCGATGCCGTGGAGGGCGCGCCGCTGGTGCTGGCGCTCGATGGCGTGACCGATCCGCACAACCTCGGCGCCATTCTTCGTACTGCCGACGCGGCGGGGGTGCATCTGGTCATTGCGCCGAAAGATCGCGCGGTCGGGCTCAACCCCACCGTGGCCCGCGTGGCCAGCGGCGCGGCGGAAACCGTGCCCTATCTCATGGTGACCAATCTGGTGCGCAGCCTGGGCGAATTGCAGGATCGTGGCCTGTGGGTGATGGGTACTGACGAGGCCGCGACCGACGATGTCTACGCCGCCAACTGGACGCAGCCCGCGGTGCTGGTGATGGGCGCCGAGGGCGCCGGCATGCGCCGTCTGGTGCGCGAGACCTGCGATCAGCTGCTGCAGATTCCCATGCTCGGCGCAGTGGAGAGCCTCAACGTCTCCGTCGCCGCCGGGGTTTGTCTTTACGAGGCCGTGCGTCAACGGCGCGCCTGAGCCTGATCTATCGGGCTTCGCTGGCGCGCTCCAAGCGGTGATGCATGCGCTGCAACGCAATCCAGACAATCAGGGCGATGATCGGGATGGAAATGCCCTCGGCCAGCTTGGGCTTGATGTGTAGCCAGGGTTCGGCCGCTTCGAACAAATGGCCCACCAGCGAGGCCATGTAGTACGTGATCGCGGCGACCGACAGGCCCTCGACCGTCTGCTGCAGGCGGAGTTGCAGGAACTGCCGACGGTTCATCGACGCCAGCAAGCTGCGGTTTTGCTGCTGCATGGCCACTTCCACCCGCGTGCGCAGCAGATTGCTGCAGCGTGAAACCCGCTCGGAAAGCGCCTGCTGTCGCCGTGCCGCCCAGCCGCAGGTTTGCATCGCGGGTGCCAGCCGTCGCTCCAGGAATTGCCCGATGGTCTGCAGGCCGAAGATCGGTTTTTCGTGCAGTTCGGTCACACGCCGGTTGACCAAGTCGTAGTACGCATTCGCCGCGGTAAACCGGCCGTGAGAAGCGGCATAGACGCCTTCCACGGCAGACGCCAGCAAAGTCAGACGATCCAGGGTTTTGTGGTCGCGCTTCGGCTCGGCGTCTTCGGCGCCGCCGTTGCTGCCGATGGCGTCCATGATGCTCACCAGATCCTGCTCGTATCGGTTGAGTTGGGGGGTGAGTTCGCGAGCGACCGGCAGCGTCAGCAAAGACAGCAGGCGATAAGTCTCGATTTCGAGCAGGCGCTGCACCAGTCGCCCGCGCCGCCGCGCCGACATGGCCTTGCTCAACACAATGAAGCGGGTAAAGCCGTCGGGCGCAATGCGCAGATCGGTGAAGACCTGTGCATGACCGTCGGCCACATCCGACCCGACCAGTGCATCAATGTCCAGCACCGCGGAAAAATCAGGCAGGGTGTCGCAGCCCAGTTCGCCCTCGGGCATGACGGCGACGTGGTTGGCGCACAGGCGTTGCCCCGGAATGCGCGCCAGCCATTCCGCCGAAACGCGGTCGCAGGCGCAGCGTTCAAACAGCGGATCTTCGGGGCCGAGGGCCTCGTGCGTAATGAAGGTGTAGCTGACGAACTCGCCGTGGCGCTCCCAGCGCAGGCGCACCGGGCCGATCTGCTCCGTGTGAAACATGCTGCCAATTGCTGGCGGCGGCAGGTGCAGATTGCCGAGCAGTTCACTGAGGTGTTCGAACGCCTGTTGCGACTCGGACGGGCTGACCAGCATCACTTGATGGCTGACCTGCGCCGGCGCACCTACTCGCTCGAACGGGCGGGCGTGAATCTCGTTGTGAAGCTGCTGACGTAAAGGATGTTCGGACATAAGAGACGAGCGGCGAGCTGAAAAAGAAAGAGTGGAGGACGCAGGACGGGGCCGAGCCCGTCAGTCGGTCTGGGTGGGCGGAAGTCTGCTATGATGCTCGGGTTTTGTGCGGTGCGGAATGAACGCATAAAAAGCGTTCAGAAAGCACCGGGCCAGCGCAACAAAAAGTGACTAGCCCGCATCAAGCAGCACAAAACAGAAGCACAGAGCGCGCCATGCTACCAACGCGAATGAGGGAGTGATTTGATGGATCGCTCAAAATTCAGCACGAGGTCATTGTGTGGCTCAAACTGTGGCGCAAACCACCCGCAAACCGACTCAACCAGGTGTTGAGCCACTGCCGAAGTTACCCGGTGCTTGCACTGGAGAATTTGGGCGGCGTGCCAATCAGAGCCGGATTTCAGACCCAACTTGGATTGGAAACTTTATGTCAGTCTCAATGCGTCAAATGCTGGAAGCCGGGGTGCACTTCGGTCACCAAACCCGCTTCTGGAATCCCAAGATGGCCCCGTACATCTACGGCCATCGCAACAAAATCCATATCGTCAACCTCGAAAAGACGCTGCCGATGTACTTGGAGGCGGCGAAGTTCGCTCGCCAACTGGCTGCGCGCCGCGGCACCATTCTGTTCGTCGGCACCAAGCGTCAGGCGGGTGAAATCGTGCGTGAGCAGGCCGAGCGTTGCGGCATGCCCTATGTCGACCAGCGCTGGCTCGGCGGCATGCTGACCAACTTCAAGACGGTCAAGACCTCGATCAAGAAGCTCAAGGACATGCAGGCCCAGGCGGCCGAGGGTGTGCTCGAGCAGATGAGCAAAAAAGAAGCGCTGACCTTCCAGCGCGAAATGGATAAGCTGGAAAAGTCCATCGGCGGCATTCAAGACATGGCGGCTCTGCCCGATGCAATTTTCGTCATCGATGTGGGCTACCACAAGATCGCCATCGCCGAGGCGAAGACGCTGGGCATTCCGGTGATCGGCGTGGTCGATACCAACCATTCCCCGCTGGGCGTGACTCACATCATTCCGGGCAACGACGACTCGGCCAAAGCCGTGATGCTGTACGCGCAGGGCATGGCCGATGCCATCCTGGAAGGCAAGAACGACGCGGTCAATGAAGTCGTGCAAGCCGTCTCCGAGGGCGAAGAAGAATTCGTCGAAGTTCAGGAAGACGCGCCTGCCGCCTGACGGGGCCAAGATGATCCTGCTGCAACGGCCCGATTCACCGGCCTGAAACACCCCGGGGCTGCGATACACAGCCCCTTTTTTTCAACTGCGTTTCTAGTTTCGACTTCAAGGAGTTCAACAATGGCGGCAATTACCGCAAGTATGGTGGCAGAACTGCGTGCCAAGACCGATGCCCCGATGATGGAGTGCAAAAAGGCGCTGACCGAGGCCGAAGGCGATATGGATCGCGCTGAGGAAATCCTGCGCGTCAAGCTCGGCAGCAAGGCCAGCAAGGCGGCTTCGCGTGTGACGGCCGAAGGCATCGTGGCGGCCTATATCAACGGCACGACCGGCGCGATGATCGAGCTGAACTGCGAAACCGATTTCGTGGCCAAGAATGACGATTTCCTGGCCTTCGGCAAAGACCTGACCCAGTTGATCGCGGCGCAGAACCCTGCCGACGTGGCGGCGCTGTCGGCACTGACGCTCGATGGCGAAACCATCGAGGCGCGCCGCAGCAAGCTGATCGGCAAGATCGGCGAGAACATGACCATTCGTCGCTTCAAGCGTTTTGCGGGCGATCACAAGCTGGTGAGCTATCTGCACGGTACGCGCATCGGCGTGATGGTCGAGTTCACCGGCGACGAAGTGGCCGCCAAGGATGTGGCCATGCACATCGCCGCGATGAAGCCGGTGGCGCTGTCGTCGTCGCAGGTGCCCGCCGAACTGATCGAGAAAGAGCGTTCCATCGCCTCGCAAAAAGCGGCCGAGTCGGGCAAGCCCGCCGAGATCATTGCCAAGATGGTTGAAGGCTCGGTGCAGAAATACCTCAAGGAAGTCTCGCTGTTCGATCAGGTGTTCGTCAAGAACGACAAGCAGACGGTCGAGCAAATGCTGAAATCCGCCAACACCACGGTGCACGGCTTCACCATGTACGTGGTGGGTGAGGGCATCGAAAAAAAGTCGGAGAATTTTGCGGAAGAGGTGGCCGCGCAGATGGCTGCAGCCAAGCAAGGTTGAGCGCCGTTGCCCGGCTGACCGGGGCCGATTGGGGCCAATTGGGTCGATTGGGCCCGGTCGCCTAGCACCTTGTCGTCTCGCTTCTTTGCAGCTTCTCCAACTCGGCCTTTTCGCCTTTCTACCGCTCGCCAGGAGTCACCATGTCCGGATACAAACGTGTTCTGCTCAAGCTCTCGGGCGAGGCCCTGATGGGCGATGATGCTTATGGCATCAATCGCGCCACCATCGAGGCCATGGTGCGGGACATCGCCGAGGTGGTGCATTCTGGCGTGCAGCTGGCGATTGTCATCGGTGGCGGCAACATCTTCCGCGGAGTGGCGGGGGGCGCTGTGGGAATGGACCGGGCGACGGCGGACTATATGGGCATGTTGGCGACGGTGATGAATTCACTCGCGCTGAGCGACGCCATGAAGCACGCCGGGCTGAATCCGCGCGTGATGTCGGCCATCGCCATCGACCAGGTCGTCGAGTCTTATGTGCGGCCCAAGGCGCTGCAGTACCTCGAGGAAGGCAAGTCGGTGATTTTTGCCGGCGGCACGGGAAATCCGTTCTTCACCACCGATACGGCCGCCGCGCTGCGTGCAGCCGAGGTTGGTGCCGAGGTCATGCTCAAGGCGACCAAGGTCGATGGCATCTACACCGCCGATCCGGCCAAAGACCCGCAGGCCGAGCGTTATGCGCGCATCAGCTTCGATGAGGCGATCGCGCGGCGCTTGCAGGTGATGGACGCGACGGCCTTTGCGCTATGCCGTGAGCAGAAGATGCCGATTCGCGTATTCAGCATTTTCAAGCCGGGGGCGCTGATGCGCGTGGTTCAAGGCGCGGACGAAGGCACGGACGTCTACGTCTGATTACCATCGCAGTCTTTGAGACCCGCGCCGCGCTGCTTTTTGCGCAGCGGGTTTTGTTTTTTCCCGATCTGTTTTTGGAGTACATCATGGGAATCGCAGAGATCAAGAAAAACACCGAAGAAAAAATGCACAAGTCGATCGAGTCGCTCAAGCTCGATCTGGCCAAGGTGCGTACCGGACGCGCGCATACCGGCTTGCTCGACCATGTGATGGTGGATTACTACGGCACCATGATGGCGATCAATCAGGTGGCGAACCTGAATCTGGTCGATGCCCGCACCATCAGCGTGCAGCCGTGGGAAAAGAAAATGGTTCAGGCCGTCGAAAAGGCGATTCGTGAGTCCGATCTGGGTCTGAATCCCCAGACGCAGGGCGACATCATTCGCGTGCCCATGCCTGCGCTGACCGAAGAGCGCCGTCGCGATCTGGTCAAGGTCATCAAGCAAGAAGGCGAGGGGGCCAAGGTGGCCGTGCGCAATTTGCGCCGCGATGCGAACCAAAGCCTCAAAGACCTCGTCAAAGCCAAAGAAATCTCCGAAGACGACGAGCGCCGCGCGCAGGACGAGGTGCAGAAAATCACCGACCGCTGCATTGCCGAGATCGACAAACAACTGGCGCAAAAAGAAGCGGAGATCATGGCGGTCTGACGGGAGCCAGCGGATTGTTCCGCTGCTCTGATCGGCGTTCCAAGCTGTGTTTCTCATATTGATGGCATGAGCAAGAAAACCATCGCCAAGCGCGACCCCTCCACGCTGCCACGCCATGTGGCGGTGGTCATGGATGGCAACGGACGCTGGGCGCAGCGAAGGTTCTTGCCGCGTTCCTCGGGGCATAAATTCGGTGTTGACGCGCTGAAAAAAATCGTGCGTCACTGTGCGGAGATCGGTGTGAAGCACCTCACGGTGTTCGCGTTTTCTTCTGAAAACTGGGCGCGGCCGGCAGAGGAGGTGCAGACCTTGATGGACCTGTTCGTCAAGGCGCTACAGCGCGAGTCTGCGGAACTGGCCAGACAAGGCGTGCAGTTGCATGTGGTGGGCGATCTGTCGGCCTTTTCTGCCGAGATGCGCGCGCTCATCGACCAGTCCGAGGCGTTGACCCGCCAAAATGACACGCTCGTGCTCAACGTGGCGCTCAACTATGGCGGGCGTTGGGACGTGACGCAGGCGGCACAAGCCCTTTTTGCCGCGCAGGAGGCCCCCACGCAGCAAGCGCTGGCGCGGCATCTGGCCCTGTCGCACTCGCCCGACCCGGATCTGCTGATCCGCACCGGGGGCGAGCATCGCATCAGCAATTTCCTGCTCTGGCAACTGGCCTACACCGAGCTCTATTTCAGCGATATTCTCTGGCCCGACTTCAATGCCGAAGCCTTTGACGCAGCGCTGGCCGATTTTGCCAGCCGCCAGCGTCGTTTCGGTGGCGTTCCCGAGGCCAAATCGCCCGCCGCGGCCTGAGGCGGCGAGCGGCGCATCTGCATCATGTTGCGACAGCGCGTCCTGACCGCCCTGGTGTTGATGGCACTTTTGCTGCCTACCTTGTTCTGGCGCGATCCCCTGCCATTTGCGCTATTGGCGCTGGCGTTTTGTGCTGTGGGCATGGGCGAGTGGGCGCGGCTGGCTGGCTATCAAGGCTTTAGCGCGTTGTCTTTCTGGGCTTTGCTCTGGGCGGCGATTGCGGCGGCTTTGCTCTGGCTACTGCAACAGCAGGCCTGGCAGATGGCTTCAGCCTGGCGCTGGTTCTGGCTGGCCTGCAGCATGGCATGGTTGCTCGCGTTGGGGCTGAGTCTGCCGAAGGCCCGCCTGCCCGCGGCGCTGCGTCATCCTTTGGCGCTCACTCTATTGGGCTTTTTGCTGTTGCAGGCCGCTTGGCTGGCGCTGGTCCAACTACGCGTGCAGGGCGCGCTTTTCATGCTGTCTTTGCTGGCGCTGGTTTGGGTGGCGGATATTGCGGCGTACTTTGGCGGCAGGGCCTGGGGGCGCAGCAAACTCGCGCCGTCGATCAGCCCTGGCAAGACCCGTGCCGGGGCCTGGACGGCTCTGATCGCCACGCTGTTCTACGCTGCAGTCTGCGCGAGTCTGGCGCCGATATACCCCAATTATTTTTCGCGACTCAACACGCAGTTCGGCGGATTCGGGCTCGCGATTCTGGTCGTCGTGCTGCTGGCGTTTGCCATTGCGGGCGACCTGTTCGAGTCCCTGCTCAAACGCGCGGCGGGGCTGAAAGACAGCGGTAAGTTGCTGCCGGGACATGGCGGCGTGCTGGACCGCATCGACGCGCTCTTGCCCGTGTTGCCCCTGGCCTTGCTGCTGCTGGCGCTATGAAATCGGTCACCATTCTCGGCTCTACCGGCTCGATCGGCGCCAATACGCTGGCCGTGCTGGCGCTGCACCCAGAGCAGTTTCGGGTGTTTGCCCTGGCAGCCCACAGCAATGCCGACAAACTGTTTGCGCAGTGTCTTGAATTTCGTCCGAACTACGCCGTGCTCGGCAGTGCGCAGGCGGCCAGCAGCCTGCAGCAACGTTTGCGCGCCGAGCATTGCCCGACGGAAGTATTGAGCGGCCCCCGGGCGCTCGACGACGTGGCGGCCGCGCCCGAAGTCGATCTGGTCATGGCCGCCATCGTGGGCGCCGCCGGTCTGTCGGCCAGTCTCGCAGCGGCCCGTGCCGGCAAACGGCTGCTGCTGGCCAATAAAGAGTCGCTGGTCGTCGCCGGCGATCTACTGTTGCAGGCCTTGGCGCAAGGAGGCGGCGATCTCATTCCCATCGACAGCGAACACAGCGCCATTCAGCAAAGTCTGCCCGATGATCGCAGCCGCTGGCAGGCGGACGTGCGCAATATCGTGCTGACCGCTTCGGGCGGGCCGTTTCGCCAGCGTGCCGCGCACACCTTGCAGGCGGTCACGCCGACGGAGGCCTGTGCCCACCCGAACTGGAGCATGGGCGCGAAGATCTCGGTCGATTCCGCCACCATGATGAACAAGGCGCTGGAGGTCATCGAGGCGCACTATCTGTTCGGCATGCGGCCCGAACAGATCGAGGTGCTGATCCATCCCCAGAGCATCGTGCATTCGATGGTCAACTATCACGACGGCTCGGTGATTGCCCAACTCGGGCAGCCCGATATGCGCACCCCTATCGCCTACGGCCTGTCCTATCCCGCCCGCATGGCCTCGGGCGCGCCGTGGCTCGACCTGGCGCGCGTGGGACGGCTCGATTTCGAACAACCCGATCCCCAGCGGTTCCCGGGCCTGGCCTTGGCCTTCGAGGCTCTGCGCATGCCGGTGGGCGCCTGCGCCGTGCTCAATGCCGCCAACGAAGTGGCCGTGGACGCCTTCCTTCATCAGCGCATCCGGTTTACCGATATTCACCGGATCAATGCGGATTTGCTGGCAAGTGCACAATGCGCGGGCTGTGATTCCCTGGAGGCCCTGGCTGAACTAGACGTCCATACGCGACTCCAAGCGCAACAGCGCGTCGCGCAACTCTCTCCCTCCGGGCGGGGCGGCGCGGCGCTACTGGCCTGACGCGAAACCATGAACCTGCTCATCACCCTGCTGGCGTTTGCCTTTGCACTCGGCGTGCTCATCACCATCCACGAGTTCGGTCACTACCGTGTGGCCGTGGCGTGCGGCGTCAAGGTGCTGCGGTTTTCCATCGGCTTCGGCAGACCCTTGCTGCGCTGGACGCGAGGCGCCGACAAAACTGAATTCACCCTGGCCTGGATTCCGCTCGGCGGCTATGTGAAGATGCTCGACGAACGCGAGGGCGAAGTGGCCGAGGCCGAACTGCCGCGTGCGTTCAACCGACAAAGTCTGTCCAAGCGCGCGGCCATCGTTGCAGCAGGGCCAGCGGCCAATCTATTGCTCGCTACCCTGCTGTTTGCCGTGGTGGCGTTCGCTGGCGTGCGCGAGCCGGTTGCCATACTGGGCGCGCCGCCGGTTCATTCGCCCGCTGCCGCAGCGGGAGTGCAGGGCGGTGAGCGTGTCTTGGCGGTCGTGCATGACGGCTCGCAGGAAGCCGTGCAGAGTTGGACGGGGCTGCGCTGGACGCTGCTGAACGCTGCGATGAACGGCGATCGCCTCGCGCTCGTTGTCGAACGAAAAACGGACAGCCCGACGCAACAAATTGCTCTCGATTTTTCTTCGAGCATGCGAGCGGCGGAGAGCACCGGGTTTCTCACCAGCTACGGCTTGCATCTGCAGAGCCCGCCGGCCGAGATTCGGGAAGTGGTCGCAGGTGGCCCGGCGCAGCGCAGCGGCCTGCTTGCCGGCGACCGGATCGTCGCAGTGGACGGCAAACCCATCGTCTCGGCAGACGCCCTGATGCGCTCCATTCAAACATCGGGTGGCAAGCCGATGCAGCTTGAGGTGCGTCGCGATGGCCGTACTTTCCAAACCCAGTTGCAGGCGAAACCGGTGCAGGTCAATGGCCAGTCAGTCTGGCGCATCGAGGCCATGCTGGGCGGCGAAATTCCCACAGTGAAAATCGAGCGCAATCCGCTGCAGGCCTTGCAGGACGGCGTACAGCGCACCTGGGATCTTTCGGCCCTGACCCTCAAGACCCTCGGGCGCATGGTGATCGGCCAGGCTTCGCTGCAAAACTTGAGCGGCCCGGTCACGATTGCCGATTACGCGGGTAAAAGCGCCGAGCTGGGCTGGATGGCGTATCTCAGCTTTCTGGCCGTGGTCAGCGTCAGCCTGGGTGTGCTCAATCTGCTGCCTTTGCCCATTCTGGACGGAGGGCATCTCCTGTATTATGCGTACGAGGGATTGACCCGTCGCAGCGTTTCGCAACGCTGGCAAGAAAGGCTGCAGCAAGGCGGTCTCGCGGTCATCGCCATGATGATGGCCATCGCCCTCTACAACGATCTGGTTCGCTTGCTCGGCCAGATGCACTAATCCAGCTCGAGGTCAATTTGAGGTTTTCTCCCGCACTTCGTTGTGCGACGGCGGTTGTGATCGCTGTTGCAGGCGTGCAAGCACACGCAGCTGAATCGTTCACCATCAAGGACATCCGGGTTGACGGTCTGCAAAGAACCGAACCCGGTACCGTGTTCAGCTATCTGCCGTTTCGGGTCGGTGAAACCTACACGCCCGAGGGTGGGGCGGCGGCCATTCGGGCCTTGTTCGCCACCGGGCTGTTCAAGAACGTTCGTATCGAAACCGACAACGATGTGGTGACCCTCATCGTCGAGGAGCGTCCGACGATTGCCGGGGTCGAGTTCGCCGGAACCAAGGAGTTCGACAAAAAGGCCTTGACGACGGCGCTCGCCTCCGTGGGGCTTGCCGAGGCCCGGCCTTACGACCAAGCGTTGATCGATCAGGCCGTGCAGGAACTCAAGCAGCAATATCTGGCCAAGGGCTTCTACGGCACCGAGGTGAATGTCACGACCACGCCGCTGCCGCGCAACCGGGTGAACGTGTTGTTCACCGTAGTCGAAGGGCAGATTGCCAAGATTCGTTCCATCCGCGTCGTGGGCAACAAGGTGTTCGGCGAAGGCACGTTGCTGGGCTTGTTTACCCTCAGCACGCCGGGTTGGCTGAGCTGGTACACCAAGGACGATCAGTATTCCAAGGCCAAGCTCAATACCGATCTGGAGACCCTGCGTTCCTACTACCAAGACCGGGGCTATCTCGATTTTCGCATCGACTCTACGCAGGTGGCTCTGTCGCCCGATAAAGACGGCATCTATATCACCGTCAACGTGCACGAGGGGCCGAAGTACACCGTGTCGGGCTACCAACTCGCGGGTAACTATCTCGGGCAGGACGATGAATTCCGCGCACTGGTCAAACTCAAGCCGGGCGAGACTTACAGTGCGCAGGCGCTCAACGAGAGCGTCAAGGCCATCACCAATCAGTTCGGCGTGTATGGCTATGCCTTCGCCCGGGTCGAGGCCAAACCGGTGATCGATCGTCAGACGGATCAGGTTTCCTTCACCATCACCGCCGATCCGGGTAAGCGCATCTATGTGCGCCGCATCGATATCGCGGGCAACACCCGCACGCGCGACGAAGTGATTCGCCGTGAATTCCGGCAATTCGAAGACTCCTGGTACGACTCCGACCGCATCAAACTCTCGCGCGACCGGGTGGATCGTCTGGGTTACTTCAAGGGAGTCACGCTGCAGCCGCGTGAAGTGCCGGGCACCAACGATCAGGTCGATCTCGACATGAACGTGGAGGAGAAACCTACGGGCAGTCTGTCTCTGGGCGTGGGCTTTTCGAGTGCGGACAAACTGTCGTTCAACGCCGGCATCAGCCAAGACAATATTTTTGGCAGCGGCAACAACCTCGCGGTCGACTTCAACACGTCGAGCTACTACCGCACGCTGTCGGTGTCGAGCACCAATCCGTACTTCACCGAAGACGGCATCAGCCGCACGGTGAATGCGTATTACCGCACCATCCAGCCATACACCAGCCAGGGTAGCAATTACAAGATCGTCACCCCGGGGTTCAACCTTCAGTTCGGCATTCCGTTCACCGAAGAAGACCGGGTGTTTTTCGGCGCCGGTTATGAGCGCTACACCCTGGACCTCTCTCCGGGTGCGCCGGCCTCCTACATCGCCTATGTCAACCAGTTCGGCAAGACATCCAGCGGCATTCCGCTGACCATCGGCTGGCAGCGCGACAGCCGCAACAGCGCCCTGGTGCCCACCGATGGCCGCTATCAGCGCCTGAGCTTCGAGATCAGTCCGTTCAGCACCCTGCGCTACGACCGCATCACCTATCAATACCAGCAGTATCTGCCGCTTACGCGAACCACCAATCTCGCGTTCAACGGTTTGATTGGTTATGCCCACGGTTTGAACGGCCGCCCCTTGCCGGTGTTCAAGAATTTGTACGCCGGCGGTATCGGCACCGTGCGTGGCTTCCAGCAAAGTTCGCTGGGCCCGCAAGATGCTCAGGGCAATGCGCTGGGCGGGGCCAAAATGCTGATTGCCGATTTCGAGTATCAGTTTCCTTTCCCCGGCACCGGCGCGGACAAATCGCTTCGCATGTCGGTGTTCAATGACAACGGCTATGTGTGGGGCGAGAACCAGAAAGTCAGCCTGAGCGATATGCGCTCGTCCATTGGTATCGGCGTGTCCTGGATTTCACCCATTGGCCCGTTGAAGTTCAGCGTGGCCAAGGCGGTTCGCTACAAGTCCACCGATAAACTCCAGAGTTTCCAGTTCACGGTTGGCGCCGGTTTCTAACCTCATACGATTTCCATGAAATTCCACACCCCATCTCTATCTCGCACTCTTCTGGCCGCGGTTTGTGCCACCGCGTTTTTGATCAGCACGCCTGTCATGGCGCAGACGGCAGCGCCCGCGGCTGGTACGGCGGCCAACGCACCCTTCAAGATCGGCTTCATCAACACCGAACGGGTGCTGAAAGATTCAACCCTGGCCAAGGCGGCCCAGCAGAAGCTGGAGGCCGAGTTTTCCAAGCGCGATAAGGATCTGCAGGACATGGCGGCCAAGATCAAGGCGGCCAACGAGAGCCTGGAAAAGAACGGTCCGGTCATGTCGGATGCAGATCGCATCAAGGCGCAGCAGAATCTCGTGGACATGAACCGCGAATTCCAGCGCAAGCAGCGTGAGTTTTCCGAAGACCTCAATGCCCGCCGCAACGAAGCGCTGGCCTCGGTGCTCGACAAGGCCAACAAGGTCGTGCGCGACATCGCCCTGAAAGATCACTACGACATCATTTTCCAGGAAGCGGTGTACGTCAATCCGCGCATCGACATCACCGACAAGGTGCTCAAAGCGCTGGATGCTCAGTCGGGCAAGTGAGCCAGTCGGCTGTGTCGACGCCTGGCATCTCTATGGATGGCCTCACGCTTGAGCAGATTGCGGCCCGGCTTGGCGGCGAACTCATCGGAAACGGGCAAGCGGTCGTTCAGCGCCTGCGGCCTATCGGCTCGGCCACTGAAACCGACATCACCTTCCTGAACCGGGACAAGCTGCGCCCGCAACTGGCCGAGACCGCGGCCGGTGCGGTCATCCTGCCCGAGTCGCTTCGCGGTGCGTTGCCGCGCTCGGGCAATGCGATTGTCGCCCGCGATCCTTATTTGTATTACGCACACCTGTCGCAGTGGTTCTGGGCCTTGCGGCAGCCGCCGTTTGAGCCGGGGTGTCATGCCACCGCGCAGATCGATCCTGCGGCTCAGGTTTCTCCCGCTGCACGGGTGGACGCCTTTGCGGTCATCGAGGCGGGTGCGCAAATTGGGGAAGCGGCGCATATCGGGGCAGGCTGCTTCGTGGGTCGCGATGCCGTGATCGGCGCCGGCTCGGTGCTTCATCCGCGCAGTAGCGTGGCCTGGGGGTGTCGACTCGGAGCGCGTTGCGTATTGCAGTCGGGCGCGGTGGTCGGCAGCGATGGCTTTGGTTATGCGCGGGATGCCAGCGGCGCCGGAGTGAAGATCGCCCAGGTCGGCATTGCCGTGTTGGAAGACGATGTAGAGGTGGGAGCGAACAGCACCATCGACCGCGGTGCGCTCGACAATACCGAAATCGGCTTGGGCGTGAAAATCGACAATCTGGTACAGATTGCTCACAACGTGCGCATCGGCGCGCATACCGCGCTGGCGGGTTGCGTGGGCATATCGGGCAGTGCGGAGATCGGCGCCTACTGCTTTATCGGCGGAGGGGTCGGCATTGCGGGACACTTGAGCATTGCCGATGGCGTGGTCATCGGCGGCATGTCGCTGGTCTCGCGCTCCGTGCGTCAGCCGGGTATGTACACCGGCGCTTTCCCGCTGGATACCCATGCCAACTGGGAGCGCAATGCGGCGACCGTGCGCCAGTTGCATCAACTGCGAGACCGCATCCGCCGTTTGGAACAACATATAGAACAACACACCGAGTCTTTGAAAACAGAACCATCGACATGACGACCACGCAAGACATCACGCAAATCCTTGAACTGCTTCCGCATCGTTACCCCATGCTGCTCGTCGATCGCGTGGTCGAGCAAGTGAACGGCAAGTACATCAAGGCCTACAAGAACATCACTTTCAACGAGCCGTTTTTCACCGGTCATTTCCCGCAGAAGCCCATCATGCCCGGTGTGCTCATTCTTGAGGCGCTGGCGCAGGCTTCGGGCATTCTGGCGTTTGGTTCGGTGGGAAAAACACCGGCGCAGGGGTCGCTGTATTACTTGGTGGGTATCGACAATGCGCGCTTCAAACAGCCCGTTATTCCGGGCGATAGGCTCGATCTGTACGTCGAGATGACGCGCAATATGCGGGGCATCTACAAGTTCACGGCGGAGGCTTCGGTCGAGGGCCGCGTGGTCGCGCAGGCCGAATTGATGTGCACCGAGCGCAGCGTGCCCTGAAGGCCAGCATGCCCAAGATTCATTCCACGGCGCAGGTCGATCCGGGCGCGGAAATCGCCGACGATGTCGAGATCGGCCCCTACGCCCTGGTCGGCCCCAAGGTGCGCATCGGTGCGGGCACGCGCGTGGGCGCGCATGTCATCATCGAAGGGCGAACCCGCATTGGCGCCGACAACCGGCTGCATCCGTTCAGCGTGATCGGCGGCGAGCCACAGGACAAGAAATACAAAGGTGAAGATACGGCGCTGGAGATCGGCGACCGCAATGTGATCCGCGAATACTGCACCCTGCACATCGGCACGGTACAAGATGGCGGCATCACCCGGGTCGGAGACGACAACTGGATCATGGCCTATGTGCATATCGCGCACGACTGCCAGGTGGGCCACCACACCATCTTTGCCAACAATGCGCAGCTGGCCGGCCATGTTCATGTGGGCGATTGGGCCGTGCTGGGCGGCTATACCGGCGTGCATCAGTTCGTGCGCATCGGTGCCCATGTGATGACCGGTATCAGCTCGGTCATTCTGCAGGACGTGCCGCCCTATACCCTGGTGGCGGGCAATCCAGCCAAACCGCACGGCATCAATGCCGAAGGGCTGAGGCGCAGAGGCTATTCGCCCGATCAGATCGCCGCGCTGCGCGCCGCCTACCGTGTGCTGTATCGGCGGGGGTTGTCGCTGGAGCAGGCACGCACCGCCCTGGCCGATCTGCTGGCCGAGCGGCCGCAGTCGGCCGAGGCGCTCGGCGTGCTGCAGGCGTTCCTGGCTGAGGCTGGGCGTGGCATCGTCCGGCCCTGAGCGGATGATGACCGCCCGTGCTTCGGCGACATTGGCCTTCGTCGCTGGTGAGGCTTCCGGCGATCTGCTGGCCGGGCATTTGCTCAGGGCCCTGCACGACCGGGCGCCTGGTCTAAGCAGCGTGGGCATCGGCGGGCCGCGCATGCAGGCCGCGGGTTTCGATGCCTGGTGGCCCAGCGAACGGCTCGCGGTGAATGGCTATGCCGACGTGCTGGCGCGCCTGCCCGAACTGCTGCTGATGCGCCGGCGTTTGCGCGGGTGCCTTCTGGCCGAACCGCCGGCGGTGTTCGTCGGGGTGGACGCGCCGGATTTCAATTTGCAGTTGGAACGTCGCCTGCGGCAGGCGGGTATACCGGTTGCGCATCTGGTGAGCCCGTCCATCTGGGCGTGGCGGCGCGAGCGCATCGAACTGATTCGCCAGGCTGTGGATCACATGCTCTGCATTTTTCCCTTCGAGCCCGCGCTCTATGCCGATACGGGCGTGAAGGCGACTTACATCGGCCACCCCCTGGCCGAGGTCATTCCCCTGGAGCCCGACCGCGAGGCGGCGTGCCGGGCGCTGGCTCTGCCCGCAGACGCCCGCTGTCTGGCCGTGTTGCCAGGGAGTCGTCGAGCCGAGGTGAAGCATCTCATCGCGCCGTTTTTGGCCGCCGCCGCTCTGCTGGTGCAGCGTGGCCAGATGTCACGGGTGGTTGTGCCGATTGCTCATGCGGGCCTGCGACCCATGGTGTTGCAGGCGGCGGCCGCTCATCCCGACCTTCCCTTGCACCTGATCGACGGTCAGTCGCACACCGTTCTCGCCGCCTGCCATCTCGCCCTGGTCGCCAGTGGCACTGCCACGCTGGAATGTGCCTTGTTCAAGCGGCCCATGGTGATCGGCTATCGCATGTCGGCGCTCTCTTACCGCATGATGTCGGGCCGGGGTTATCTGCCCGATGTCGGGCTGCCCAACATCCTCGCAGGCAAACGACTGGTGCCCGAGCTGTTGCAGCACGATTGCACCCCGCTGGCCCTGGCCGATGCGGCCAGCGACTTGCTGGAGCACCCGGCGCAATTGCAGCACCTGCAAGACCGCTTCGCCGATATGCACCTGAGTTTGCGGCGAGATACGGCCGCGCTGGCCTCGCAGGCCATTCTCGACATGATTCCGGCATGACGCAGACCGCCTTATTCGCCTTAGAAGACGGGGCTCCTGTTGCCCTGATTGCCGGCTGCGACGAAGTCGGGCGCGGGCCTTGGGCGGGACCGGTGGTAGCCGCGGCCGTGGTGCTCGATCCCGCCCATCCCATTGCCGGGCTGGCCGACTCCAAGCTGCTCAGCGCTCGCCGTCGCGAGGAACTCGATGCGCAAATCCGAGCACACAGCCTGGCTTGGAGCATCGCCGAGAGCTCGGTCGAAGAAATCGATCAGCGCAATATTCTGCAAGCCACGCTGCTGGCCATGCAGCGCGCCGTGGCGGTGCTTCCCTGCAAGATCGATCTATTGCTCGTCGATGGCAATCAGACGCCCCAGGTGGCCATGCCCTGTCGTGCCATCGTGGGTGGCGATGCGGCAGAGCCTGCGATCAGCGCGGCTTCCATCATCGCCAAGGTGTACCGCGATCGCCTGATGGCCGAGTTGGCGCAGCGCTACCCGGGCTATGGTTTCGAGCGCCACAGCGGCTACGGCACGGCGGCGCACCGCGCGGCATTGCTTACACTGGGGCCCTGCGCCGAACACCGCCGCAGCTTTGCCCCTATCCGCCGCCTGTTGGCTCAGTCTATTCGCCCTCCCACGTTGAAGGACGTCGTGTCGTGAAGCGTATTACCTCGGCTGAAAACCCGCTGATCAAAACCCTGCGCAGCCTGTCCACCGAACCGGGCGCGGTGCGCAAGCTCGGCCAGGTCTGGCTCGAAGGCATTCATCTCATCGAGGCCGCGCTCGCCGCTGGCCATGCCGCCGAGCCGCTGATCACCACCGATACAGGCCTGCTCGACCCGGAAATCGCGGCGCTGGTCGAGCGCGTCGGCACCACACAGACAGTGGTCTTGCATCAGGCCCTGTTCAACTGGATCACTGCGGTGGAGAACGGCCCGCCGGTGGGCATGCTGATCGCCCGTCCCAAGTCGTCCAAGCCCCGTCCGGGCAGTGCGCTCATCCTCGACCGGGTGCAGGACGCCGGCAATGTGGGCACCATGCTGCGCACCGCCGCGGCGTCGGGCTGCGGCGCGGTGTATCTGCTGCGGGGTTGCGCCGGGGTGTGGTCGCCCAAAGTGTTGCGCTCAGCCATGGGCGCGCACTTCGTCATTCCGGTATTCGAAGATCCGCCCTGGGAGCAGGTGCTCAACATCGTGCCGCGCCCGATCTATGCCACGCACATGCAGGCTGACACGGTGTTGTACGAACTCGATTTGAAGGAACCCGTGACCTGGATCTTCGGCAACGAAGGGCAGGGGATTTCAGATGCGCTGGTCGCCAAGTGTTCCGCGCTGGTGCGCATTCCCCAGGCTGATGGCGTGGAGTCGCTCAACGTCGCCGCGTCGGCGGCGATCTGCCTCTACGAGGGCGTGCGGCAGTCTCAGTTCAGCAAGACGCTGAGCTAGGTTTTAGCCCGCGGGCTTGCGCAGCAACGCCAGCGACAGCGACTGGGCCGAGGCCCAGACCCGGCCACCCAGACTCATGTGGGTGACGTGGAGCTTGACTTCATTTTCGGCGGCCATTTTTTTCAGCGCCTGCATTTCGGGCCAGTCGCGCAATTCGCGAATGCTGCCATCGAAGCTGAGCTGAATCACCGGGGCGGCAAGAGCGTTTGTCCAGATGGCTTGCGCCGCCGCGTCGATCACCCGCGACGCTGCCGATTTCCATTTGCTCGTCCGCGCTTCCAGACCGAACTCCCCGGCTTTGCAACTCAGCACCGGATAGCGGTGCATGATTTGCGTCAGGCGCGTGCTGCAGGCCTGCACCCAGGGAGACAGATCGGGATGCTCAAGCCGCCCCAGCGTGAAGGCGACATCGGCGGGATGGCCCGGCGCCAGCCACACCTCGGTCTGGTCGGCCAGCGTTTGGGCAAGCCGCCGCAGACCCGGGATATCGCCCATGCGCATCTCGGGAGAGTTCAGCAGCAGGCGCGCCTGCAGGGCCGGGCCGCTTAGCAGCGAACGGGTGTTGATCACCTCCAGGGCATAGTCGGGCCGGAGGTGACGTTCGCGGCGCAGGTGGGTGATTTCGTCCTGATGATCTTTGAACATCTGCTCCACGCTGCGGCTGGCCTCCACCAGGGCCGGGTGGGTGGCGAGCAGCAGCAGCCGGTCGAAATTGAGCGCCAGATGCGGATGCATGCGGTAGCTCAGCGCCTCGACGGATGGCGCGCTGACCTCGGCGCTGCGGATGCGCTCGTGGCTGAGCTGGCGCGATACGGTGCGGACTTCTGCCGTCCCTTTGTCCAGCAGCGTTCGGCCCGGCCACTGGATGGTCAGCGGCAGAATGCGCACCCGCCGGTCCGCCGCCATCGTGCCCGACAGATCGGTGCCCGCATCGACCATCAACCCAGTGAGCGGAATCTGCGCCCGGTCGGGGTCGATGGGCAACGCTTCCTCGCGCTCGGGAATTTTTTGTTGGGTCGAGGCGAATCCCAGTAGATAGGCGTTTTTATCGTCGTCGTGCATGGCGGGTAGCGCTCAATATTCCAGCCGATCCGGGCGGATCTGCTGCAGGATGGTGGTGGCGATCTCTTCGATGGACTTGTGCGTGGACGACAACCAGCGGATGCCCTCGCGCCGCATGAGTTTTTCCGCCTCACTCACTTCATAACGGCAGTTGTCGAGCGCCGCGTAACGGCTGTTGGGCCGCCGCTCGGTGCGGATTTCGCTCAGACGCTCGGGCGTGATCGACAGCCCGAACAGTTTGTGCCGCAAACCGTTCAGCCCGTCGGGCAGGCGCATGCGCTCGAAATCGTCGGGAATGAGCGGATAGTTCGCCGCCCTCACGCCATGCTGCATGGCGAGATAGAGCGAAGTGGGTGTTTTGCCGCAACGCGACACGCCCACCAGAATGACTTCGGCCTCGGTCAGATTGCGGGTGGACTGGCCGTCATCGTGCATGAGCGAAAAATTGATCGCGTCGATGCGGTTGTGATACTGCGGGCTGTAGGCGGCATCGGAAAATCGCCCGATGCGATGGTTGGATTTGGCCCCGAACGCCACTTCGAGCGGTTGCACGAAGCTGTTGAACATGTCGAGCACCAGCGCGCGTGCGCCCTGAATGATGTCGAGCACGTCCGGGTGCACCAGGGTGACGAACACAATCGGCGGCTTGCCCTCGGCGCGTTCGACCTCGTTGATGCGCTCGACCGCATGCACCGCTTTCTCCACCGTGTCGACAAACGGCAGGCGAATGCGGTGGGGCTGCACGTCGAATTGCGCCAGAACAGAGTTGCCGAAGGTCTCGGCAGCGATTCCGGTGCCGTCCGAGACGAAAAAGACCGAGCGGTTAGGCATGTGTCAGCGTTCAAAACCTAGAATGAGCCGCATTGTCAGTGTGACTTGCGAAGACGGCGATACCCACTCGAACAAGACCTGTCATTTTCGCCACAGACCACGCCGAGCCCAGTTTTTTCATTCTATGAAGGACTTTCATCATGACCCAGCAAAACACCGCCCACAGCGGCAATGAGCTCATTTTGCAGCTCGATGATGTGCGAATGAGCGACATCGATCAGGTCGGCGGCAAGAATGCGTCGCTTGGAGAAATGATCAGCCAGCTCTCCGGCAGCGGGGTTCGGGTTCCAGGCGGGTTCGCCACCACGGCGCACGCCTTCCGGCAATTCCTGCGTGCCGGGGGACTGGGGGAGCGCATCGAGACGATGCTCAAAGAGTTGGACGCCGACGATGTGCGCGCCCTGGAGCGCTGCGGCGCGCAGATCCGCCAGTGGGTGATCGAAACGCCGTTCCCGGCCGATCTGGAGCAGGCCATCCGCAGTGCCTATGCCGATCTCACTGCGGGCAATCCAGAGGCTTCGTTCGCGGTGCGGTCTTCAGCCACGGCGGAAGATTTGCCCGACGCTTCATTCGCCGGACAGCAGGAAAGTTATCTGAACGTGAGCGGCATCGACGCGGTGCTGGAAAAAATCAAGCACGTCTTTGCTTCGCTTTACAACGACCGCGCGATTTCCTACCGGGTGCACAAGGGCTTTGTGCACAGCGATGTGGCGCTATCGGCCGGTGTGCAGCGTATGGTGCGAAGTGACAAGGCGGTGTCCGGCGTGATGTTCACGCTCGATACGGAATCCGGCTTTCCGGATGTGGTGTTCATCACCGCGTCCTACGGACTGGGCGAGACGGTGGTGCAGGGCGCGGTGAATCCGGACGAGTTCTATGTATTCAAGCCGACCCTGAAGGCGGGCAAGGAGGCGGTGATCCGCCGCAATCTTGGCTCCAAACTGATCCGCATGGAGTTCGCACCCGCGGGTTCGCCGCATCTGGTGCAGACGGTCGATACCCCGTCCGAACTGCGCAACCGCTACTGCCTGACTGACGCCGAGGCGCAGGAGCTGGCGCGCTTTGCCATGACCATCGAGGCGCATTACCAGCGTCCGATGGACATCGAGTGGGGCAAGGACGGCATCGACGGCCACCTCTACATCCTGCAGGCTCGCCCCGAGACGGTGAAGTCCAACGGACACACGCGTACCGAACAGCGCTACACCCTGAAGGGCAAGGGTGCCGTGCTGGTCACGGGTCGTGCCATCGGCCAGAAAATCGGCGCCGGGCCGGTGCGGGTGGTGCATTCCATCACCGATATGCACCTCGTCCAGGCGGGTGATGTGCTGGTTACCGACATGACCGACCCGAACTGGGAGCCGGTGATGAAAAAGGCCGCGGCCATCGTCACCAACCGCGGGGGACGCACCTGCCACGCCGCCATCATCGCCCGTGAACTCGGCATTCCCGCCGTGGTCGGCTGCGGGCATGCGACCGACGTGCTCAAGGACGACATGCTGGTCACGGTGTCCTGCGCGCAGGGCGATACCGGCCAGATCTACGACGGTCTGCTCGAAACCGAAGTGACCGAAGTCGCCCGCGGCGCCATGCCCGAGGTGCCGACGAAGATCATGATGAACGTGGGCAA
The DNA here is from genome assembly GCF_002282795.1 of Thiomonas sp. 13-64-67. Classification (NCBI taxonomy): domain Bacteria; kingdom Pseudomonadati; phylum Pseudomonadota; class Betaproteobacteria; order Burkholderiales; genus Thiomonas; species Thiomonas sp. 13-64-67. The sequence continues at coordinate 6,205 of NZ_NCKP01000015.1, read as the reverse complement.
TCCCACCCTGGCCTTCGATTTTTCGCAGGTGCCCAATCAGGGCGTGGGTCTGGCTCGTTTGGAGTTCATCATCAACAACAATATCGGCGTGCATCCCCGCGCGGTGCTGGAGTATCCGAATATCGACTCCGACCTGAAAAAGGCGGTGGAGAGCGTGGCGCGTGGCCATGTCAGCCCGCGTGCGTTTTATGTGGACAAGCTGGCCGAAGGAATCGCCACCATAGCCGCGGCGTTCTATCCCAAGCCCGTCATCGTGCGCTTGTCTGACTTCAAGTCCAACGAGTACAAAAAGCTCATCGGCGGCTCGCGCTATGAGCCGGACGAAGAAAACCCCATGCTGGGTTTCCGCGGGGCTTCGCGTTATGTCTCACCCGACTTTGCGCAGAGTTTCGAGATGGAGTGCGTCGCCCTCAAACGGGTGCGCGAACAGATGGGGTTGGACAACGTCGAGATCATGGTGCCCTTCGTTCGCACACTGGGCGAAGCAGAGGGCGTTATCAATCTGCTGGGCCGTCACGGCCTCAAGCGCGGAGAAAACGGCCTGCGCATCATCATGATGTGCGAAGTGCCGTCGAACGCCGTGCTGGCCAAGGAGTTCCTGCAATATTTCGATGGCTTCTCCATCGGCTCCAACGACCTGACCCAGCTCACCCTAGGGCTGGACCGTGACTCCGGCTTGGTGGCGCAGGCTTTCGACGAACGCGATCCGGCGGTGAAGGTGCTGCTGGCGCAGGCCATTGCCGCCTGCCGAGCCGAGGGCAAGTATGTGGGCATCTGCGGTCAGGGGCCGTCCGATCACCCCGATCTGGCGCAATGGCTGATGGAGCAGGGCATCTCGTCGATCTCCCTCAATCCCGACACCGTGATTGCCACCTGGCAACAGTTGGCGAAACATTGAGAGCCTCGAAGACGATTCGTCTATAATGCTTGGTTCCTTGCCGCACCGGTTGTGCCGGAATTGACGCTTTTGCGCTCCGGGCGGCTTCTATCCACAAGGACAGCGCGTAGGCCTCACCCTAAGGGGGCTGCGCCCTGCCGCATTTGAAGGAATCTGCATGCGTCACTATGAGATTGTGTTGATTTTCCACCCGGATCAAAGCGAGCAAGTGCCCGCGATGATCGAGCGCTACAAAAGCGCCGTGACCGCCAAGGCGGGCCAGATCCACCGGGTTGAAGACTGGGGCCGCCGCCAACTGGCCTATCCCATTCAGAAGCTTGCCAAGGCGCATTACGCCTGCATGAATATCGAGTGCGACCTGGAAACCCTGCGCGAACTCGAGCACAGCTTCAAGTTCAACGATGCCGTGCTGCGCAGCCTGGTGATCAAGACGGACAAGGCCGAAACCGCGCCTTCCATCATGATGAAGCAGGTCGAGCGCGACGAGGCTCGCAAGGCCCAACAGGAGCAAACAGCCTGAAAAATGGCCTGAATAGCGGCCAGATCAATCGGCTCGAACTTCAGGGTATTTTGGCCGAGCGGGGCGAACTCCGCTACACGCCGGCCGGAATCGAAGCGCTGGATTTTGTATTGCAGCATCAATCGACCCAGTTCGAGGCGGACATGCCTTGCGAAGTGCAGCTTCAGATCGGCTGTGTCGGGTTTGGAAAGATTGCTCACGAAATGCATCGTCTCAGTCCTGGAGTCCTGTTGCAAGTTTCCGGTTTTCTGCGTGCATCGCGTCGCGGCTCGCGCCAGATGAAGTTGCACGTCACACAATACATTGAGGTTTAAATCATGGCACCACCACGCAAATTCGACAAAAAAAACGACCCGAAGCGCGCTCGTCGCAACCAGCAGTCTTCGCTGTTCAAGCGCAAGCGCTTCTGCCGCTTCACCGTCGCCAAGGTTGAGAGAATCGACTACAAGGATGTCGATGTGCTCAAGGACCTGATCGCGGAAAACGCTCGCATCATTCCCGCCCGCCTGACCGGCACCAGCGCGCACTACCAGCGCCAGCTCAACACCGCCATCAAGCGCGCGCGCTTTCTGGCGCTGTTGCCCTACACCGACCTGCACAAGGGCTAATCCGGGGACGACATCATGCAAATCATTCTTCTCGAAAAAGTTCTGAACGTCGGCAATCTGGGTGACGTGGTCAAGGTCAAGGACGGCTACGCCCGCAACTTCCTGATCCCCAAGAAAATGGCGCGCCGTGCCACGGCCGCAGCCCTGGCGGAGTTCGAGGCGCGTCGCGCCGAGATGGAAAAGCTGGCCGCTGAAAAGCTGATGCAGGCGCAAGCCGCCGGTGAGAAGCTAGGTGGCCTGGTCATCACCCTGGTGCAGAAAGCCGGTGTGGATGGCCGCTTGTTCGGCTCCGTGACCCACGGCGACGTGGCCGAAGCCCTGGCCAAGCAAGGCATTGAAGTGAGCAAGTCGCAGGTTCGCTTCCCGGCGGGTCACGTCAAGACCACCGGTGAGCATCCGGTATCGATCGCCCTGCATACCGATGTCGTTACCGACATCACCCTGCAGGTCAAAGCCGAAGCGATGTAATCGCGGGGTTTTCGCGCTGGACACAAGGGCCGCGAATGCGGCCCTTGTTGTCTCTGCTTCGTTTCTGGTTTGTGCCGCCGCGTGCGGCACAATGCCAAGTCGCTTTTTATTTTTGGATGGCATTTGCCGCCCACCGCCATGCAAGACCAAGCCCTAGACGCCATTCGCACGCCGCCGCATTCCATCGAGGCAGAGCAGTCGGTGCTGGGCGGGCTGTTGCTCGACAACCAGGCATTCGACAAGGTGGCCGATCTGCTGGTGGCGGCGCAGTTTTACCGGTTCGAGCACCGGGCGATTTTCCAGGCCATCGCCGACCTGATCAATCTGAGCAAACCGGCTGACGTGATCACCGTGCTGGAGGCGCTGCAATCCATCGGCAAGCACGAGGAATGCGGCGGGCTGCCCTACCTGAATTCGCTGGCGCAGTGCGTGCCCAGCGCTGCGAACATTCGCCGATATGCCGAGATCGTGCGCGAGCGCGCGGTGCTGCGCCAACTGGTGACCATCAGCGACGAGATTGCACAGAACGCGCTCAACCCGCAAGGGCGGGGCGTGCAGCAGATTCTCGACGAGGCCGAGTCGCGTATTTTCGCCATCTCGGAGGAGGGGGCCAAGTCGGCCGCGGGCTTCCAGTCGATGAAGGGCCTGCTGGGTGAGTTGCTCAAGCGGGTGAGCGAGTTGGCCGAGCGCGGCGGCGCCGATACCACTGGGGTGCCCACGGGTTTTGCCGATCTGGACCGGATGACCGCGGGTTTGCAGCCTGGTGATCTGGTCATCGTTGCCGGCCGTCCTTCCATGGGCAAGACGGCGTTTTCGCTGAACATTGCCGAACATGTGGCGATTAATGAGCAACTGCCGGTGGCGGTGTTCAGTATGGAAATGGGCGCTTCGCAGTTGGTGTTGCGCGTGGTGGGTTCGATGGGGCGGATCGACCAGAGCCATCTGCGTACCGGCCAACTCTCCGAGGACGAGTGGACGCGTCTGCCCGAAACCATCGAACGCTTGCAAGACGTGCACATGCACATCGATGAAACCCCGGCGCTCAATCCGCTGGAACTGCGGGCACGTTCGCGACGTCTGGCCCGTCAGTTCGGCGGGCGGCTGGGCTTGATCGTGGTCGATTACCTGCAGCTCATGTCGTCGTCGCGAGACGGCGAGAACCGCGCCACTGAAATCTCCGAGATTTCACGCTCGCTCAAGGCTCTGGCCAAGGAACTGCATTGCCCGGTGATTGCCCTGTCCCAGCTCAATCGCGACCTCGAAAAGCGCACCGACAAACGACCGGTGATGAGCGATCTGCGTGAATCGGGCGCCATCGAGCAGGATGCCGACGTGATCCTGTTCATCTACCGCGACGAGGTCTACAACAAAGACTCGAAAGACGCCGGGGTGGCAGAAGTCATTATTGGCAAACAGCGTAACGGGCCGATCGGCGTGGTGCATCTCGCCTTCCTCAAGCCGCTGACGCGGTTTGAAAACCTGACGCGCGAATTCTGATCGCGCGCCAGTTTCTCCCGCGCTTACAGCACTTCGCTGGCGTAGTCGGCCAGACGGCTGCGCTCGCCTCTGGCCAGAGTGACGTGACCACTGTGGCCCCAGCCCTTGAAACGATCCACCACAAAAGTCATGCCTGAGCTGCCTTCGGTGAGGTAGGGCGTATCGATCTGCGCGATATTGCCCATGCACACCAGCTTGGTGCCGGGGCCCGCGCGGGTGATGAGGGTTTTCATCTGCTTGGGCGTGAGGTTCTGGGCCTCGTCGATGATGACGTATTTGTTGAGAAACGTGCGGCCCCGCATGAAATTCATGCTCTTGATCTTGATCTTGGAGCGGATGAGATCTTGCGTGGCGGCCCGGCCCCACTCGCCGCCAGAGTTGCCCCCTTCGCTCTGATTGAGCACTTCGAGGTTGTCGTCGAGCGCGCCCATCCAAGGGCCCATTTTTTCTTCTTCGGTGCCTGGTAGGTAGCCGATGTCTTCGCCCACGGGAACGGTCACGCGGGTTACGATGATTTCGTTGTACCGCCGGGCGTCCAGCACCTGAGACAGGCCCGCGGCCAGCGCGAGCAGGGTCTTGCCGGTACCGGCCTGTCCCGCCAGGGTGACGAAGTCCACATCCGGGTCCATCAGCAGGTTGAGGGCGAAGTTCTGTTCGCGGTTGCGCGCCGTGACGCCCCAGATGGCGTTTTTCTGGTGCGTATGGTCGCGCATGACCTGCAGCACGGCGGTGTTCGCGCGGATTTCCTTCACCCGCGCGTAGAGCGGCGGGGCGCTGCCGCTCTCCCAATAAACCGCCTGATTGACCAGCATCTGTGCGACGAACTTGCCCTGCACCCGGTAAAAGGTGTTGCCGCCCTGCTGCCAGCTTTCCACCGACTTGGCCTGCCGATCCCAAAAATCGGGCGGTAGCACCATCATGCCGGTGTAGAGCAGATCGGCGTCGTCGAGCGTCTTGTCGTTGGCGTAATCCTCGGCATGCAGCCCCAGGGCGCGGGCTTTCACGCGCATATTGATGTCCTTGGACACCAGCACCACAGGCCGCTCGGTATGAATGTGCGTGAGATCCTGCAGCACCGCCAGGATCTGGTTGTCCGCCTTGCCCTGAGGCAGTGCGATGGGCAGTTCGACATCGTGCGCGCGGGTCTGGAAGAACAGGCGTCCCTTGGCCTCCGCATGGCCGGTGCGATTCAGCGCGATACCCTGGTCGATGCCGCTGCCGGTATCGGCCACCAAAGCATCGAGCTCACGGCTGACCTGGCGGCCATTGCGCGCCACTTCCGACAGGCCCTTTTTGTGCGCGTCCAGTTCTTCCAGCGTGACCATTGGCAGATAGATGTCGTGCTCTTCAAAGCGGTAGAGCGACATCGGGTCGTGCAGCAGCACATTGGTGTCGAGGACGAACAGCTTGGCGGGTTGCTGGGCAATGGGTGCCCGCTTGGGCTGCACCGCCTTCTGGGCGGAACGATCCGCCGCAGCGGGGGCGGCCTCACGCGGTATCGGCTGGCGTGTTTGGCGCGTGGATGCCGCGGGCTGCGTCGCCGCCGACGCAACTGCGACAGTCGGCGCGGTCTCCTGAGGTATTGGGCGGGCCTTGTCGAGCGCCGTGGTTTTTCGCGAAGCGGAGGGCGTCTGTGTGGTCGACGGAGCAGCTTGGGTCAGCAGGCTGCCCATGGACTTGGGTGGGGGAGGCAGGGGCATGAGGCGTATGGATAGTCTTGCAGACGTGGGAAGGGGATGGAGTAGGAGATGCTGATTCAGGGGCGGCTGGACCAGCAAACCGCAACAAAAAAACCGCTGACCATCGCGAGACGGTACAGCGGCTTTCACATGGTTGGCCACCTCAGGATGAGATCTGCGCCTGCTGTCGATGCAGAGCATGCGCAACCCGCGATGAGTGCCCAGGGTGCTGCGGAGTCTGAGGTTCAAAACAAAGCGCCGCGTTGGGGTGATTGGGGCTCAGAGTTTCTGGATGACGTCGAGTACTTCGTCAACGTGCCCCGCGACTTTGATCCCGCGCCATTCCTGCCGCAGGACGCCATCAGCATCGATGACGAAGGTGCTGCGCTCGATGCCCTTGACCTTCTTGCCGTACATGATCTTGTTCTTCACCACGCCGAACATGTGGCAGAGCTTTTCTTCCGTATCAGCGATCAGGTCGAACGGCAGTTCGAGGTGCTCCTTGAACTTTTCGTGCGACAGCAGGTTGTCGCGC
>NZ_NCKP01000014.1:92417-92899 GCF_002282795.1 Thiomonas sp. 13-64-67 | reverse complement strand
CTGGGTCTACCGCAGCGCGGCTACGCCGGCGGTGGTGTTTGACTATTGCGCCAGTCGTGCCGGTGCGCATGCGCGCGACTTCCTGCAGGATTGGTCAGGCACCTTGCTCACCGATGACTTCAGCGGCTACAAGGCGCTGTATGCCCAAGGGAGCATTGTGGAGGCGGGGTGCTGGGCGCATGTACGCAGAAAGTTCTTCGAGGCGCACAAGCTGGCGGGCAGCGCGATTGCGCAGGAGGCGCTTGAGCGCATCAAAGCCTTGTATGCCATTGAGCAGACCCTTCGGGAGCATCCGCCCGATGGGCGCACCGCGCTGCGCCAGCGCCAAAGCCAACCCCTGCTCGAGGCCTTGCACGCCTGGCTGATCGGGCAGCGCTCGCTCTTGGCCAAGGCCGACGCCACGGCGCGGGCCATCGACTATGCGCTGGGCCGGTGGAGCGCCTTGTGTGTGTTTGCCACCGATGGGCGCGTGCCGATCGATA